>JAFXWT010000102.1 GCA_017542695.1 Clostridia bacterium | reverse complement strand
TCCGCAGGGGTAATGAGCTTGTCCTTCGCGCGCCCGATCTGGTTAAGCACGAGCTTCGGCGGAAGGTTCTTTTCGTCGATACCAAGCTGTTTAAGGCATTCCTGCATCAGCTTTTTCTGATCGTCCGTATCGTAGATGGTAAAATCGGACGTCCACCCGAAAAGAGACGCATTGGCGCGCAGGATCCTCAGGCACATCGAGTGGAACGTGCCGCACCAGATGTCTTTCACTTCGTCGCCGAGCATCGTTTCAAGGCGCGTTTTCATCTCGTTTGCCGCCTTGTTCGTGAACGTGATCGCAAGTACGTTCCACGGACGGCATTTTTCGAGCGCGAACGAGTCGAGCAGCATATCGAGGTCGTCGTCCGACGCGCCTTTTGCCGCGTCCTCGATCTCGCAAACACCATCCTCCGAAAGAGACGCGGGCACGGGGCAAGCCATGTATGCGTCCCCATACTTTAATATGTATGCTATTCTGTTGACGAGAAGCGTCGTCTTGCCCGTTCCCGCGCCCGCAAGCACGAGGAGCGGACCTTTAACGGTAAAGACCGCCTCCCGTTGTTCTTTATTGAGATGTGAAAACTTTCTGTCAAAAAGCGCGCGGACGGCGCGCGTATATCTCGCTTTGAGGTCTGTGTTCTCCATGCCGTTTTCCTTTCGTAGTTCATTTGGCTCTGCGGCTGAAATTCAAAGCATTATATAATGATTATACAACATTGCCAAATAATAATCAACATCAAATTCGACGTATTTTCGTTTTTTCGAGAAAAACGCGGGGCGCTTGCCCCGCGTTCAAATAACGTTAAAAATCAAATCCGTTCTTTTTACTCTTCTTGAGAACGACAACTATAACGACCAGCGTCACAACGACTGCGACCGCTATGATTATCGCGGGAAGAATAAAACCGTTATCTCCGGAAGGAGCGGGAGGCGTTACGGGCGTCTGCGAGCTGTCGCCCGACGGTGTGACGGAAGCGCCTTCAACGGCAAGGATTATAGTGTCGCTCGCCGATCTTTCGAGCTCCGTGCCCGGCATTGTTACGACGAGCTTCCTGCGGGACGCTTCGTTCATTACGGAGATCATCGTCGACGATCCGCTTTCGGTGTAGTATACTATCGCCGTTTTTGACGAAGAGAGCGCGGAATCGAGTCCGAGCGAAAGCGTCATATCGGACGTCATCTTCGACTCAGCACCGTCGATATAGAGCGTCACGTGGTACGCGTTCTGTATGGAATATTTCTTTCCGAGTCCCGCGTTGAGAGCGTTGAGATAAACACTGTTGTTCGCGTATTCCTCTGTCGCGCGGTCAATTTCCGTGACGCGGAGCTGGATATCCCTTGACGCGATATCGGTATTTTTTATCGTCAGTGTGAACGGCCCGTGAGAAACGGTTTTTGTCGTTTTATTTGACTTCACCGTGGTGGCGACGCTCATTCCGCACTCCGTGCAGGTGACGGTAGTCGTTCCCTTTCCGTCGGAAACGGGGGCGCCGAATTTATGACCGGCGCATTTTTCGACATCGTCGTAAGTGTCGCCGCAATATTTACAAGTGTAAGTTCTCACGCCGTCCTCATAGCAAGTCGGCGCAACGATGACCTCGGACGTGTAGTCGTGGTCGCCGAAATCGAATTCCACCGATTCCGAATTTCCGCAAAGCGAGCATGTGTGCATTCTGACCTCTTTTGTCACACACGTGCCGGGAGTAGTGGTCACCCAATCTCCGTAGCGGTGAGCCGCGGGATCGATTGGAAGCATTACGCTTTCTTCCACGCCGCAGCGAGCGCATTTTTTAATCGCCGTTCCCGTCGAAACGCACGTCGGAGCCGTTATGACAGTCGTGGTTCCATGATCGAAATCATGGCCGAGCGCGGGAACGGATTCTGTCTTTGTGGCTTTGCCGCAAACGGTGCACGTGAGCGTCTGTTCGCCCGCTTCGGTACACGTCGGCTGCTTTATAACGACGGGATTGCCGTATGTATGTCCGGTCGCCGGAATCTCCTCGCGCTTTTCCTCGTTGCACACCGAGCACTTGTAGATGTTGTATCCCACCTCGGTGCAAGTCGCTGTCTGAGTACCCGTAAGTACATACGTATGCTCGTGAGTCGTTGGATTGCTCGTCCCCGGCGACTGTATTATCGCTATGACTCTGTGCCCGCGTGTGCAGGCGTAATAATATTGGTGCGTCGTTTCGTCGTATCTCTTCACACTCGTGTCGAGACCGACGTGGTATTCAAGGTCGTGCGCCCACTGAAGTTTACCGCAGACCTGGCATTTGACCTCGGCAACGATCTTATTCGCACGTAATGGATCGCAATCCGTATAGCCGGATGAATAAATGTATCTGACAATATTCTCGTAGTCGTAAACATGGTCGACGTACGTATCGCCTGTCGTCACGGAATTCAGCACCGTGCCGCACTTTGTGCATATCGTGTCTCTGTGCGCGTATTCGTGGCACGTTGCCTCAAAATCCTTTGTTACGATGTCGGCGGCGTTATGCTGGCAAAGCATAACGACGAAATCATTCGATTTCTTGTTGTCGGTGTTTTTATATTTCGAGCCGGAGAAAACGAGATTGAGATTGAACGTCTTTTCGCGTTCGGTCAGAGTTTCGAGATCGACTCTCGCAAATGAGAATTGCACATCAAATTCCGAGGCGACCGAATACGGCTCAGTGGAATCGGTGCGGACGGAGATCGTCAGAAGTCCGTTCTCGTTTGAAACGATGACCGTTTCCGTATCCGACGTATCAGCTTCCATGAAGCTGCCCGAAATGGAGGAAAAATCGAACATGTCGGCGTCATATTTTATTTCAACGCGACCGCTTCTGCAACTTACGTGGTCACTTTCCTTGATGAGAATACGAAGCGTAAGCGTCTTGTTTGCAAAATCATATAAGGGACCGGAAACGCCGTCGCTATACCTGATAATGACTGTCGGATTCTCGATGAGCGTCGACGTCGACGTTCCGGTATCGTCATCATCTTCATCTTCGATAGCGTGAACATGGAGCTGCCCTTCTCCGAAAGCCGTGAAAACCGCAGCGCATCCAAAACAAAAAACAAATGCGAGTATAAACGCCACTATTTTCTTTGTCATATTATTTCCTCCGTCGTTTTATTTACGTGTTTTTTTTACAATCCGTGATCGTCGCGCTCAACGGCGCGCACCGTTTGCCCGAACGGCAAACATTATTCAAAATCCGTGATTTGTCCGTGGACAAATCACGGATCAAGGTTGGTGCCGGTGGCGGGAATCGAACCCGCATGGCATCGCTGCCACCGGATTTTGAGTCCGGCACGTCTACCAATTCCATCACACCGGCGTAGTTGCTTTTTTATAATACCACAAATCAAGCAAAAAATCAAGGGTTATATTCGTTATTTGAATACAAAAATAAAGGTGAAAATTTGGAACACTTTACAAAATATCACGGAATTATTGACAAAGGCCGCATTTTATTGTAAATTAACTGTAAACAATAAAAACGTGGGAGAAGCCATGACATCAAAAACGGATTTCGATGCTTTATTCAAGGCAATCGAAACGAAAATATCGAAGGGGAAAAAAGCGTCCGTCGCTATAGACGGATGCGCCGCCGCGGGAAAAACGACGCTTGCCGCCGTTCTTTCCGAGCGCTTTTCGGCGCCGGTCGTCCACATGGACGATTTCTTTCTCCGCCCCGAGCAGAGAACGCCGGAGCGATACGCCGAGCCGGGAGGCAACGTCGACCGCGAGCGGTTCCTCGCCGAAGTCGCGCCGCACATTGAAACTCACGCAGCGTTTTCGTACCGCCGCTTCGACTGCGAAAAAATGGCGCTCGGAGAGCGCGTTGCGATACCGGAAAACGACGTTATCATTGTCGAAGGAACGTATTCCTGCCACGTAAATTTAATTTACCTTTACGATTTCAAAGTTTTTGTAAAAGCGTCAAAAGACGAGCAGCGGCGGCGCATTCTCGAAAGAAACGGCGCCGAGGGGCTCATCGCTTTCGAGGACAAATGGATACCGCTTGAAGAAAAATATTTCTCGGAGCAAAAGATTGAACGAAAATGCGATTTTGTGATTGACAACACAGTTTTATTGTGATAAAATAACATCGCAAAATAAATGATTTTCGGAGGAAATTATGCTTAAACCATGTATCACATCCGCGGCGATCCTGCGCGACGAATCGCTCGAAGAGGACTTCAAGACAATCAGAAGCACGGGGTTTGAATGCCTCGATTTCAACATCGACTTGTACCTTTCGGGCAGCGACATCAGGGACGGCAATTTCTCGGGATTTTACTCGAAGAGCATCGACGAGTTGAAGGAGTATTTCACGCCGCACAAAGAGCTGGCGAAGAAATACGGCATCATCTTCAATCAGGCGCACGCGCCTTTCCAGCTTTACGTCGACGGACGCGACGACATAAACGAAAAATGCGTCGAGGTCGTCGAAAAATGCCTTGCGATCTGCGATTACGTCGATTGCAGATACCTCGTCGTCCACCCGATAAATCTCGCTTTTTCTCACGACAGAGAGTACGAAAAAAAGGTCAACATTGAATACTACAAGAGATTTATTCCGTTTATTAAAAAATACAAGGTAATGGTTTGCCTTGAAAATATGTTCTCCGTCATTTCCAGAGTGGTAACCGAGGCCGTCTGCTCCGACTGCATCACGGCGGCTTGGTACATAGACACGCTGAACGAGATCGCCGGAGAGGAATGCTTCGGTTTCTGCTTCGACCTCGGTCACATGACGCTCCTCGGCAAGCACATCTGCGAATCGCTCAAAACGCTCGGCAGCAGAGTCAAGATACTCCACCTGCACGACAACGACAACATTCAGGATAACCATGCCATTCCCTATTCTTACGCGCGTATGTGGGGGCAGAATCCTGTCACCGACTGGGAGGGGCTCATCGCCGGGCTTCGCGCCATCAACTATCGCGGCAACCTCGACTTTGAAGTGGCGACGGGCGTTCGACTCGTTCCCGAAGAGGTTCGCCCGGCGCAGCTCGCGTACGTTCACGCCATTGGCGAATACTTCGCAAAGAGGATACTCGAATAAAACCGATTTAATGACGCGATAAGTCAATTCATACATGAAAAAAGCCCGCATCCGCGGGCTTTTTTATATTTTGAATTCCTTGAATCCGCCGTCTTTCCACGTCCACGCGGTTTTGAAGCCACACTCTTTGGCGATTCGTTTCGCCGCGGGAAACCCGTAACAAAGCGATCTTGCGTCGTGGCTGTCGCTTGAAAACGTGATCCGCCCGCCGACGCTTTTCAATTCGCGGAGCAGAAACGGCGCGGGATAAAACTCGTCGTTATATCCGCGGTACGCGCCGCCCGTGTTGATCTCGAATATCGCTCCGCTTTTCGCCGCCTCGCGCAGCGCGTCGATCGCGGCGTCACGGTAGCGCTTGTCGCTGTCGCCGAAGAATTTACCTCCTGCGTTGTACTTCTTCACAAGGTCGAAATGCGCGACGATGTCGGCGCCCGTGATCTTCGGCGCGGATGCGCTGATCTCATAAAAATCCCGCGCGAACGCTACATAATCGCCGTGGTAAATTTCATTTACCTCGCTTATGAACATTTCTTCCGAGTGGTCGACAGCGAGAAACTCGCCGTCTTTTTTGACGTAGTGGACCGCGCCGATGACGTAGTCGTATCCGTCGGTCGGAAGGTCTGAATACACGTCCTGCTCGATCCCCGTCACGATCTCGATCTCATCCGCGTGATCGCGCGCCAGCGCCTTTGTCGCGGCGCGGTACGCCGCCGTGTCCTCGATCGACATGCACCAATCCTGCCCGACGCTGGGCATGTGCGCGTGACCGGAAAAGCCGATGGTTTCGAGTTTCTTTTCGATGGCCGCCTTTACCATTTCGGCGGCGGTCAGTTTTCCGTCGCAGTATACTGTATGTGTGTGTAAATTCGTTTTCGGGAACATTTTTCCGCCTCCGCTCTGTCTACTATTGAATGTTACATCTTTTTCCCTCAAAAGTCAAGCGGTGACGGAAATGTTTTTTGTTTTTATTTTATTTTTTGTCACTTTTTGATGCAAATTTACAAAAAGATATTGTTTTATTTACAACTTTGTGATAAAATAAATCATATCAAGTTTGAAATAAAACATTTCATTATAAATCAAATCCCGTTCCGGAGGTACAAAATGAACGCAAACAATCAAGGCGGATACGGTCAGCGCCCCTACAGGCAGGCGCCGAACCAAAACGGATTCACTCCGCGCACGAAAGGCGGCAACAAAAAACGCAGAGTCAACAAGGACGGCGTTCTGACGCTTCTGTTCGTTGCACTGATAGCAATAATCGTAATTGTGCTCATTGTCTTTTTGGTAAAAGCGATAGCGTCGTCGGGCGATCCTTCCAAGACTACGGAACCGTCGCAAACGGCGACAACGCCCGCGCAGACGACGGCGACAGATCCTTCTTCAACATCATCGACGGCTCCGACGGGAACGACGCAGAGCGGCGGCGTTGAAGGTTACGCGGCGATTTCGCTTTCCCAGTCGGGAGTGTTCAACGGTCCGCTCGTCATTATAAACGAAACAAATCAATATACCATTCCGACAGGCGACGACAATACGCTCACTTCTCTCTACAATCAGCCGGGATTCAAAACGTCGTATCGTCTGAAAAACTCGCACGTCGCTCTGAGATATGAGATAATCGAACAGTTCGCGTCGATGATCAATATGCTCAAATCGAGATTCGCGTCGACGTCGCTCGCTGAGGATTACCTGCTCATCACGAACGCAGGCACGGTAAATGATCCGAGCGCTGTGCTCGACTACTCCGACGAGAACATATCGGGATACTCGTTCGACATCCGCGTTTATATCACATCGACAGGCAAGAACAGAATACTCAACAAGGACGAGCAGGCATGGCTTGCAGACAACTGCGCGAAATACGGCTTTGTTCTCCGCTATGAAGAGGGCAAAGAGGACACGACGGGAGTCATCGCCGATCTGTACCATTTCAGATATGTCGGCATCCCTCACTCGACGTATATGAAGGCAAACGGTCTCTGCCTTGAAGAATACGTTTCTCTGATCAAGAATTACACGTACAAATCTCCTCTCACGATCACGAGCGGAGCAAAGACGTACGACGTATACTACGTCAAGCTTGCGGGGCCTGCGACGACGGCTTACGTTCCCACGGGCGCGGTATACACCGTTTCGGGCAACAACGTCGACGGTTTCATCATCACAGTGGAAAAATAATCGCGTCAAAGCAAGATAATTACCCAACCCCAGCAGGTTGGGTAATTTGATAAAGAGGTATTTTATGAAAGCTTTTGAAACGTACAAAGCGATAAAAGAGAGCGTCGGGCGGACCGTCGCGGGCAAGGACGGGATAATCGATCTCGCCGTGATAACCCTGTTCTGCGGCGGTCATCTTCTGATCGAGGATGTGCCGGGCACGGGCAAAACGATGCTCGCGCGCTCGCTTGCCGCAAGCATAGATGGCGTTTACCGCCGCATACAATTCACGCCGGACCTGCTCCCGTCTGACGTCACGGGGATAAACTTTTTCAATATGAAAGAATCGGAATTCCGCTTTATGCCGGGACCCGTATTCTCGAACATACTGCTCGCGGACGAGATCAACCGCGCGACGCCGAAGACGCAGGCGGGACTTCTCGAATGTATGGAGGAGCGCACCGCGACGATCGACGGTACGACGTATGCGCTCCCGTCGCCATTTATGGTGATCGCAACGCAGAACCCGATCGAAAACATGGGCACGTATCCCATGCCCGAAGCACAGCTCGACAGATTTTTCATCAAAACGGCGATAGGATATCCCGACGGCGAAAACGAGGTCGAGATTCTGCGCCGCTTCGGGCGCGAGCGCGGAGTAAAATGCGCGTCCCCCGCCGTTACAGCGGCGGACGTAGCGGCGGCGCAGGCGGAAACAGCCGACGTTTTTTGTCACGAGGACATTTTCGGATACGTCACGGCTATAGTCAGATCGACGCGAACAACGCACGGAGTCGTTCTTGGCGCAAGCCCGCGAGCGTCGCTTGCGCTGCTGATGGCGGCTAAAGGATTCGCAGTTATATCGGGAAGAAATTACGTTCTGCCCGACGACGTGAAACGCGCGTGCGAGCCGGTGCTTTCGCACAGACTGATGCTCAGCAGCGCAGAAATGCTGAAAAAGAATTCGGCAAAAAAGATTATCGAGGAAATACTCGGGAGCGTTCCCGTTCCGACGGAAACGGTATTTGACGGATTGAAATAAGGCAAACGGAGACTGTATGGAACGATTTATACGCGCCTTTCTCGATTTTATGTCGGTGTTTATATGGGTGCTCGTCGGCGCGGCGGCGCTGTTTTCGATATGGCTTTTGCACCGCGCGATCAGGCGATTCGCGGTCGACAGGATCATATATCACCGCGAATTTTCCAACGATTTCATTTCGGAGGGATGCGGCACGGAACTTGTCGAATCTCTTTGGAATCCCTCGCCTTTCCCGCTGTTTTTCGTCGACGTCGAGAGCTATTTTTTCGACGGGATCGAGATCGAAGGCGCCGAGAGCGGCGGCGGCATGCGCCGCCTCGTCAGCCGCTTTCATCTGATGCCGTTTGAAAAAGTCACAAAGCGCGCGGGCGTGACCTGCAAAAAGCGCGGGCAGTACAAATTTTCGTCCGTTTCGATCTATCGTTGCGGCGATACGCGCTGGATCAACTCGGAGGCGACGCTTTCCGTCTGTCCGAAGATAACGAAACTGACGGAAAACATCTCGTCGGCGCACGGGCTCGGCGACGAAATATCGAAGCAAAACCTCGTTTACGATCCGTTTAGAGTATCCGGCATCCGCGAATATACGGCGGGAGATTCGTTCAGGCGCATAAATTTCAAGGCGAGCGCCCGCGTTTCGACGGAGACGCCGCGTTTCGTCGTCAACGACAACGACTATTGCTCGAATTCAAGATACTATATATACCAGAATTTCCATATCCCGCAGGGCGAGGGCGTTTCGTACGACGCTTACGAAAATCTTATGGAAGAAGGGCTGAAAATATCAGCGTCGCTCGTCGCGCGCTCTCTTGAAAACGGCGGCGTGTGCGCTTTTTCCGCAAATTGCGAAACGCAAAGCGGCGACAAACTCGTTTCATTTCCCGCAGCGGGCGGCGAAATACACAAAAGCGATATACTTCACGCCATGGCGGCGATCCGCGCCGCAGACGGCGCGTCGTTTTCAAGCGTCTTGTCGTCGGATATCGCGCGCGGAGTGTATTCGAGCGACGTTTTCATCATAACGACGGTTGTCGACGAAATGATAAGCGAGCGCATTTCCCTGCTCCGCCGATTCGGAAACAACGTGCGTGTCATCAAACTCGGAGGTGATGCGAGATGATAAAACTTCCGATAAAAGTTCACGGGATACTGCTTGCCGTCTATTTTTGCCTCGGCGTGCCGCTTTCGTATTACGCGATCAGCGGGACCGCGAGAAGCACTGCGTGGCTTTACGCGATGAACGTGATTTTTGCCGTGACGGCGGACGTTTTGTTTTTCAGAAAACTCTTTTACCTGATGCGGCGGCGCAAAGTCGTGTCAAAGGTATCGAGAGCACTGAAAAAAGCGCTCGGCAAACTCGCGGGAAAGATCGGCGCGACAGCTGACAGAATATTCGGCGGCATCCGTTCCCGCGGCAAATCGTTTATCGGCGGCAAGCGCGAGCGCCGATTCGTCTTTACGGACGGCGACGGAACGGTAAAACATCGCCGCCGCAAAATGCCGCGCCTGCCCAAAAACGCGACGGAGCGAGAAAAAAAGCGATATGCCTACGTCGCATACGTTTTCAAAAAAGACAAAGATATCCCCTCTCATCTCACGCCGAACGAAGTCGGCGCGCGGCTCGATCTGACGGGCGGGGACAGGGGCGTTTTCGACGATTACAACGGCGCGAGATACGCCGAATGATATGGGAGACAAAATGACAGACAGTATTTTTGAAAGATTTTCGCCGATCGTTCAGGAGTTTATCTACAAAAACGAATGGCGGGCGCTCCGACCCGTTCAGACAGAGGCGGCGAAGGCGATCTTTGACAGCGACGACAACCTGATCTTGTCGTCGGGCACGGCGTCGGGAAAGACGGAGGCGGCGTTCTTCCCTATCATTTCGATGATGGGCGAAAGCCCCGAGCCGAGCGTCGAGGTACTATATATCGCACCGCTGAAAAGTCTCATCAACGATCAATTCCGCCGCATCGACGAGCTTCTCGATGAGAGCGGCATCCCCGTTTATCGCTGGCACGGCGACGTCGCGTCGTCGCACAAGACCAAACTGCTCAAAGACCCGCGCGGCGTGCTTCAAATAACGCCAGAATCGCTTGAAAGTATGCTGATGAGCCGCAAAAACGACATACCGCGCATATTCGGACATCTCAGGTTTGTTGTGATCGACGAGATACACACGCTGATGGGCTCCGACCGCGGCAATCAGATACTCTGCCAGCTCGACAGGATAGCGGCGCTGATCGGCTACGCGCCGCGGCGCATCGGGCTTTCGGCGACGATAGGCGATATCGACATGGCGAGAAAATGGCTTTCGGGCAACAGCGGACGCGACACTCGGGCGCCGCGCTTTGACGCGGGCAAAACGTCGTGGCGGCTCGCGCTCGAGCACTTTTACATTCAGGACGCAACGTTAGACCGCGGCATTCACCCCGCCGAGCTGCCGCAGGAAGAAAAGCCGACGGTCGACGCGGGATACGAATACGTTTATAACTGCACAAAAGACCGCCGCGCGCTCGTCTTTTCAAATTCGCGCGAGGAGACGGAATACGTCACGGCGACGCTCCACCAGATCGCAAAGCGCCGCGGCGACAAAGACAATATTTTCATCCATCACGGCAATCTTTCCGCGTCGATACGCGAGGAGACCGAGGATATGCTCCGCGAGGGCGAACCTTGCACCGCGTGCGCGACGGTGACGCTCGAGCTCGGCATCGACATCGGGGCGCTGGAACGCATCGTCAACATCGGAGCGCCGACGACCGTCGCGGGATTTTTACAGCGGCTCGGCAGATCGGGCAGGCGCGGAGATCCGCCCGAGATGTTTCTCGTCTGCCGGGAGGAAATGCCGCTCCCCGACACGCCGCTCCCGCAGCTCATCCCGTGGGAAATGATACGCGCCATCGCGGTGATACAGCTTTACATCGAAGAAAAATTCATCGAACCGATATACGTCAAAAAGCTCCCGCTTTCCCTGCTTTTCCAACAGACGCTGTCGATCCTTTCGTCGTCGGGAGAGCTTACGCCGAAAGCGCTCGCCGAGCGCGTGCTGACGCTATCTCCTTTCAAAAATGTTGACAAAGAGGACTACCGTACGCTCGTCGTCTCGATGGTGAAGAATAACTATATCGAAATGACCGAGGAAGGCGGGCTCATTGTCGGGATCGCGGGCGAAAAGCTGACAAAGAGCTTCAAGTTTTACGCCGTGTTCAAGGACGACGAGGACTATTCCGTCAAGTGCGAGAGCACCGAGATCGGCACGATCTCGTCCGCGCCGCCGATAGGCGACAGATTCGCGCTCGCGGGGCGCGTGTGGGAGGTCGAGGAGACCGATATCACGCGCAGACTCATATATGTTCACGGCGTTGAGGGCAAGATGGAGATATCGTGGCCGGGTGACTACGGCGAGATACACACGCGCATACTCGAACGGATGCTCGGCGTTCTCAGCGAGGACACTGTCTATCCGTATCTGCACAAAAACGCCATTGAGCGACTGACTGCCGCGCGTAACGTCGCGCGCCATTCGGGCATGACAGAGAAAATGCTTATTTCTCTCGGCGGTAACACGCTTTGCCTGTTCCCGTGGCTCGGAACGCGATCGTTCCGCACAATGCGGAAATTCCTCGCCAAAAACGCAAAAGAGCTCGGCATATCGAAGATCGAATATGACGGGTGCAACTTCATCACGTTTAAGTCCATGTCGAACGCGGACGATGTTCTCGGCAAGATAAATCGACTCGTGTCAGTGGGATTTACGGCAGAGGAACTCGTATCGCAGTCCGAATGTCCGACGTTTGATAAATACGACGCGCTCATCCCGTCCGAGCTGCTTCGCCGCGCCTACGCGCTCGACAAGCTCCGTGTAGACGAAATAGCGCGGCGCTTTTCGTGACAAAACATCTTGCCACAGCGCAAAAAATGTGGTATCATTATAGGGTAAAAAGAATTTACGGAGGTTCAAAATGAACAAAACGGTAAAGCTCGGCAGTTTTGAAATAAATCTTGCCCTGCTGTTCGTCATCGTGTGCGCGATAATACTGTTTTTGCTTATTCTGGCGTTTGCCGTTCTTCGCTCATACAGAAAAAAAGAGATATTATCGCGTTTCTCACCTACTCACGGCGCGGTCGTCCGCCTGCTCCGTCTCACGTTCGGGCATAAAAACGTGATTACCGACGTTCATCTTCCCGTTTTTAGTGAGGACAGACTCGATCATTTCGCATTCGCCGACACCGTCGTCATAGCAAAGAGATGCGTATATCTGGTACATATCCGCACTGAAGCGGGGCTGATATACTGCGAGGATGGGTTCGACTGGCACCAGAGCGCGCGCCTGCGCAGCGGCGGCACGCTCGAGACCGACTTTTCAAGCCCCGTAGATCAATCGGAACGCGCGCTTGCCGCGCTCCGAATGCTGATGAGACGGAAAGACGTCGAGGAACCTACTCTTCGCGGTCTTGTTGTGTTCACTCCGAAATCGGTACGCTTTTCGTGTACGCTTCCGAACGTTTTCAAGCTTGAAGACGCATACGGCGTGATGAAGCGCGGCGCGGGCGGCGCGATTATACGAGGCCTTGACGCCGACATAATCAGAAAACTTATTTTGACAAACACAGTCAGAAAAAGCTCGGCTGAGAGATACAACGTCAAAAAAGGATACTGATATACAAAAAAATCGCTTTTTTCCATCCGTAAAGGCGAGCGTTTTCGCGCTCAGTCTTTGATAAAATCATAATGGGCGACCGCCCGAATTTATCAAAGAAAAGGATGGTATCATGAAAAAAGAACTTTCAAAAACAGCGGAGATAATTCTCTGCTCGCTGACGGTGATCGCCGCCGTCGCGTTCGTGTTTTTCCGAACGCCGACAGCCGTTGCCGCGAACAGTGCGACGACGGTTAAAGATGTGTCGTCGTCAGATAAGAAAACCGAGATAACCGAGCTGATTGCGGACGGGGTATTTCCCGTTTACGGGACCGCGGGGGACTATTATTTTCTTCCCTACGATGCGTCGGAGCGCGCGTATATGGCATACGCCGTGGCGAAAGCGGCGGGCATCGAGCCGAAAGACTACGAAGATCAGCCGCTTGACGTCGCCGACGAGGCGCGCATCCCCACCGAATACCTGTCGTACGTAAAAGCGGCGGCGCTGTCGGGAATAATGCCGATTTACGGCATTGACGGCAAGTATTATTTTTACCCCGAGCGGAATGTTTCGCGCGACGAGGCGGCGTACATTCTGTCAAAGCTCGCGCC
>JAFXWT010000101.1 GCA_017542695.1 Clostridia bacterium | reverse complement strand
GACGTCTGACTGCAGAACCGAATCGTGAAGTTTTCGTCACGAAATTCTTCGGTAAAGCTTCCATCGGATTCAATCCCTTTTTCCATCCGTTCTGCAAGATCTGCCATTTCAGCATCCGTGCAGGTAAGATAGACCGTTTCTATTTTTGCTGTTTTCATAGCTTTCTGAATCCTTTCGTATTCCTAAGATTATTATAGCACAGTTTCATCTTTTTTCAACGCGGTATTTGTGAACGCCGGATCTTTTCTTCCACCGTTATAGCACTGACGCACCATTTCCGTATCTTCGTGGGACAAGCACCAACTGCCATCGACATAGTCGGACTCGGTCGCAGGCGGCAAAGGGATAACTCCATCTTCGTCACGAGCGATTTGCATCGCCTCTTCCAGCGAGTCAGCCTCGATCGGAATCACTGCGCACATCGACCAGGTAACAGGTATTCTCCAAGTCATTGCTCTGAACTCCTTTCAAGAAACTCTTCGTAGGACATCGGGCTGTCAGTTTTCGTGACGAAATCCTGAGCTTTCATAGCCCAATCGACCAGATACCGCAGGTACCTGTGCCAATCATCATTTTCGTCCACAATGAGTTTGTTCTTTAAGAACATCCTGCTCTGCTCGATCCAACCGCACTCTTCATCTATACGTTCAGACAGCGTCTCGTCATCATTGTCGATAAGGAACGATTCATCCACGTCAAATTCCGCATACACTTTCGTCATGAGTCTTCCTCCTCGTAAAGCATTTCTCTGAGGATCTCCTGATCCTCGTGTTCGGAAGCCAATTTCGTCAGGATATACTCCGGGTTTTCGCCTGCTTCAAGCGACTCCGCAATATACTGACCGACCGTTTCCTCAAACCTCTTCAATGTAACGGTGCCTTGAGGAATGACCTCGTTGTCTGCGATAAACATACCGAGATAACCGGCTATGTCTTCAAGTGAGACGTTCCACGTGTCCAGAAAAGCTTTAAGATTCACTTTCATTTTCGTTCTCCTTTTCGTCTTTAAGTTTCAATAAATACGGCAACAGAATCTTCTCTCTAAAGTGATTGATGAAATCCGACTCATCTGCATCTTTTATCGGTGAGTTGTGGAGTTTCACCGCCTGAACCAACTTTCCATGAACATCAAATTCTATAGTGATAAAGGGTGTATCCGCTTTCTCGACACTTCTCATGGCGAAAAGGTAATCTTTACCGTTTACATATTGGTTCAGTGCATAGTAGTGAACAGCGTGACGAAGCGTTCGTCCCTCACGGAGAAAATCATACCAATCTTTAAAAGGTCTTATGATGAACTTCTCTCCGATAAGCGATAACTGCTTATGCCGTTCGGTCATTGCGTTGACAGCATCAAACTGTTCTTTACTGATTATCAATGTCATTGCTATGCTCCTTTTCGTCATTATAAGATTGATAATACGCCGGCTCGCCTCCAATGTGTCGGTAACAACCGACGCACAGTTCCCTTCCGGACTCTCTGTCGTGATTCCACTCGACAAACGCAACTTTTTCGTCCTGAGAATCGCACGGTCTGATCAAGTTGACGTCGATCGACGGATACTCGCCCGCAACCGCTGTGGCACTCAGGACTGTTCCATCCTCAAGGTCAAGGTAAACGGTTGGATAGATCTCATCCGCCTTTTCGTCCTGAAGAGGTTCGGACAGAGAAAATCGCTTCTTACCCTTATGCTGAGCAACATACTTCATACGCGCCGCGTTGAGTTCTCTCTGCAAGGCGTCAAACACCTGCGAAACCTGCTCGGGTGTGTACTCATAGTTGCTCTCGGTCGAACAGTTGCCAATTAGGCGAATCATCTTGATCGCCTTATTTACTCTCGCCTCGATCAATCTGTGAAATCGCTCGGATTTGGATTCCTTCATAAAGCACTTCCTCCTCAGTTATGGCAATCAACGGCTACGATAACGGTATCATCCGGAATTTCGTCTATAAACTTTTCCATTTCCAGAGACCACGCGTCGTCTCGCTCGCCGGAGAACATAGATGCAAAGCATCCTCCGTGATAAACTCCCTGCAAATCGAGATACGCACCGCCGTGGGCGTGGTACTTGAGGTTATCGTTGAAGCCGAGCCGCTTAAGATATTCGTCCAGAGATTCGCCGTCCTTATACAAAAGTCCGTTCCAAGTGTAGATTCCATCTTCTTTGAGATGAGCGTAAAACCCTTCCGGAATCGATTTTGATTCGAAGGCGTCTTTCAGAACGAAAAATCGCTCCGTCGCCGAGCTCTTCTGCCATTCGTAATAGGCTTGCCACTGAATATCCTTTTTTCTCGCTGCGACAGCGAAACGGTACCCTTCCAGCGCTCCGTCGTCATCCGGCTCTTCACGGTCAACGTCACCGATGGAAAATTCGGTGCAGTCGGATTTGACAAGAAACATCGTCGGCCACCGGCCGCCGACTGCATACCAGTCCCAGAATGCTCCGTATTTGTTGGTGTAGTAACCCCAGGCGTTCTTGTCCTCGTCAAACACGAAGTTCTGATAGTCTGCCGCATATTCCCCTAAGGAACGGAAGGCTTTTTGGATGGGGTATGCAGGCAATGCTGTATGCTTTTTCGCCTTTTTCGTCCTCATTTCGTGACGAAGAGGACCGGCGTAACGCTCGTAGACCTTGCCATCTCGAATTACATAATCCCACTGAGAATTCACAGGAACAACTCTGCCATCCGGCGTACGAATGCAGTCGAGAGTCCCGTTTTCCCATTCTTCCCTGACAGATTCATTTTCGTCATGAAACTCAAGGTGCTTGGGATTACTACAGTTCTCATCATATGGTTCAAGTTTTTCTGCTACCGCGTCGTCAACTGCTGACGAAAAAGGGTCTCTGCGGCAATTGATCCTGCCGCGTAAGATGCCCATCATAATATCGTCCTTGTTTTCGGGTGCGCACGATGCGTGGTGAGCCGCCAGTTGGATCAGGCTTTGAATCTGATTCTTCTTTGCCAACTCCTCATTTTCGTTCAGACCTTTCGGCACCTCTACGGTTACCAATGTGATTGTATGCATAATACAAACTTCCTTTCATTACAAAGGCGGGCAACCGTAGTTCAGTTGCCCGCCGTGGATTTGGTTTGCCCGCATCCTTGGGGCAACTGAATTTTGGTTATGAAATTGTCTTACAAAAGTCCCAGCTCAACCTCGCGTTTGATGCAAAGCTTGACTACCTTTTCGTACAGAGAATTCTTACTCTGCAGCGCACGGTCGTCCTGAAGAAACGCTTCGTACGCGATGTCGCCGAATTTCTCTTGGGTTTCAGTTTTACTGATTTTGTCCTTAAACTCATTCAACGTTTTCATCCGATTCTCCTCCATTGCTACCTGCTGAGGTGAACTCGAACGTCGTGGAAGATATATTCAGAACGAAAATCAGTTGTTGAATCTGTGTCGAACAACCTTGCTTTCAGGAAACCATCCAGTTCTCTGAGATCGTAGTCGATGGCTTCGTAAGCTTCGCTCGTGACGAAACCGAGAGCGCAACTGTTGCTGTCCTTGGATTCGATGTCCACCGGGAAGATCTGCTGACTGAGGTCGAGTTTGTCAAGCATCTCGGTGATCTCAGCAACTGTGAGTCCCTCCTCAGGCGGCTTCTCTTTCAGAACCATTCCGAATTTCGTCACGACGAAAGCCGGTCTGGATGTAAATCCGCTGCGGATTCTCGCTACGAAGTCCTCGACGTTCATGTCGACGGTCGGTTCACGCTCCGTAAGCGTAATGTCGCTGATCTCATGCGTGTCGGGATCGTCAGGGTACGGTTTGTAGCCCTCCGTGACGAAAGTGGGCGCTTTGAATCCGACGGTAGCTGGATAAAACTCCTCCAGTTCCGTAGGATGGTTTTCAAAGAGATCTTCCCGATCTTCGTCACGAATTTCACCCTTTACCACTTCTTCGCAGTGGATCTTGTAGTTTGCCGCGTCGCGATACATATAGCTGATCTTGGTATTCATCTGTTCTTACTCCTTTTCGTTCTTGAATTTTTGATGGAACGCCTCATAATCTACCCACTTGGAACTCTCGTGGAGACCTGCGATGAGGAACTTCAATGCGTACAGGTGTACTGCTTTTTCGTCACGAAGCCAGGCGAGATGTTCGGCAAACCACTGTTCGAGTTGTTTGAGAACAGCTCCGTCTCCGTTTCGACTGACCAGTTCCTCTGCATAGGCTATCCAGGTTTGTTCGTCAAGATCACCTATTTTCGTCATGAAACCGGTGCGGTAGTAGCCCTGCGCGTTCCTGCCGGAACCTGATGTGCGTACGTATCTGCCGGTTCCGTATTGGACATGAATATCCTCGTAGGTAAGTTCTTCCGGAATCCTGAACTCATGTTCCATGCCTCTTTGCCATCCTTTCTATTTCGTTATAAAAGGAATCGCAGGACGAAACCATCTCGTTGATCGAGTCTGCATCCCAGTCGATGATCGGCTCGCAGATTTTCGCCAAGAGGTCCAGTGCGTTCTCGGATTCGATCAGTTCCTTGACCTTATCTTCGGGGAGAAGGCACTCAGGCAGCTCGTGAACGATGGCGCTTCGCAGTGCGATCTGTTCGGTAACCTCATCAAGCTCCAATTGTTTGTGGACGAGATTGGTGAGCAGATATTCACGGTACTCCCGCGCAACGCGCGTGAGCAGTGTCTCCCGGTTTTTCTCCTCGTTCTCAACCAAAACGTATCTTGCAGGGGTTTGATGCCCGCCTGCGAAAAGCTTGTAGATGTACCCTGCAATGTACTGCATCCTGTCGAATGACGCGGAATCCTCTGCGAGCGTCTTGCCGGTAGCGAAGTTTTTTCGTCTGTAAGTTTTGCTGTTCTCATCAAAGATAACCAACTCCACCTCCAGATAGATTCCCTCGTTGCCGCCCCATTGGGCATAGCAGATAACGTCGTGAATAACCGGAAACTCCGCCTTTTCGTCATCAAAATCGCGGTCCAGAAGAAAATACTCATTGGGATACAGCTCAGCATCTCGGAGTGCCTCCTCAAGTTCTTTGAAAACTTCTTTTGCTTTTCGTTGTGAAACGGGTCTTACGAGATTCGGATGGTCGGGGACAGTCTCCCAGTTCTGTGTCTGAATGATTTTCATTTTATTAAACTCCTTTTCGTTCTTAAATCATTTTCGCTCCTGTCGCCAGTCCGGCGCCGGCACCGAAATCCAACTTCTCAGCAAACTATACGTTACCGAACTCAAGTGGTACTTCAGTGTCCGACGGCGAACGGGTGAATCCGTTTTCGTCACGAAATCACGCTATGTCGAACATAGACAGCTGGTAAGACTCTACCGGCATCGCCTTGGCTTGCGCCAAAGCTTCACCCATCTTTTCGTATACATCATCCGTCTGCCAGAGGTGGATGCGCATTACGACTAGATTGTCCTGTTCGATTGCAGATTTTAGTCTTGAAATCCAATTCATCAAAAACTGACAGCCACTCTGCTTGCGCTGCGCGGGGCTTAACCCAGGATAAATGCTCTTCAGCTCACCGTACTCCGGCATCTGACTTATTTTCGTCATGATGTCGGCGGCACGCTGACATATCTCATCTGCGTTCGCCATAAACTTTGGGTCAAGTCTCGGAGGCAGTTCCCTTAAGAGAATGGGTGGTGGCTCCACACCTTCCTCTTTGTATAAAACCGCCATCTGCCGTTTGTAATGAATGATGTGATTCCGTACGAGATTGAGATTTACGCCGTCTGTCCAACAGGGGTCTCGACACCCGTTGTTATGAAGGTCTGTCCATCGCTCATACGACTGCTTACATTCTTGCGCCAACTCATCAAGTGATTTGGTCTTTGTTTTCATTTTGAAAAACTCCTTCCTATTTTTGAATTTCGGTATGTACAATCTACGGGAGTTTTTGCAATCGTTTCAAGAAAACAATCTCTGAACGAAAAGGTTTTTACGCGGGAATACTGATCATCATGAAGGAATTCCGGATTCGAATTCAAAACTCAGAACGAAAAATGTAATTCCTGATCCCGGCGGGATCTCACCTCCATCCAGGTGTTTAAGTAAACAGTTTGAGAACGAAAAGGCAATCCCCTGGATTACGATCGACGCGTGTCAGATGCTTGCTATCATTTTCGTCATAAAGTCGCTGTTCAGAGCCCTTCCGGATCCCAGTCGCTTCTCATCCCGACATCTGATTTCTGAACGAAAAAGTGCCTACTCACAGACATGCTCTTCAGAGCAGATCCCGGCGTCTGCGCGCAGGACTCAGGAAAGAAGTTTTCGTCACGAGAAATATCTGTCAGTCATGCTTGGGACGACGTCCTCAGGGTGTCAGCAATCTCCTTCTGAACGAAAATACACATTGGAGTCTGATTCACCGTGGGATGGCATTCTTACTCGAAGTTCAAATGGATTAACTGTGAGTAATGATTTTCGTCTTGAAACTGCATCAGGATTCTGAGGCAGGATACCTGCAGCGTGCCATTCATAAGTGTTTCAGAACGAAAATGAATCATTGACACTCTGCCAATTGACTCGCCGGTCCATCGCAGTGCACTGCAGTCGGAGTGAGTTGAGCTGGATTCAAAATTTCGTCTTGAAAGTTTGCCTGTGATTCACAGATGGGTACCCAAGTATCGTCGAAGACGCTCGTGGCAGCAACATCTGTGTGTCTTACATTTTCGTCACGAAGAACGACACGGAGCATCTGAGAAGCGACGGTTCTGAGCTCAGCAGCAAGTGCCGCTTCCCGATTTCAGGACGAAAATCTTACTTCACGCCCTCTCCGCCCAGTGCCTCCTCGATGGTCATCTGCGTGCAGGCAGTATTATTTTCGTCACGAAGTCCGAGCCGCTCCCGCACCTGTGCCAGTGCCTTACGAATCTCTCGGAGTTCCCTCTCGATTTCTCGTATGCGATTGTTGCTCTCGACCTTGGGCACATAATCGTCGATAATCTTTTTGCCGAGGTAGAGTTCGACCCATCTGCCGCCCTCTCGGTGACGAAAATAT
>JAFXWT010000100.1 GCA_017542695.1 Clostridia bacterium | reverse complement strand
TCGCCGCGACGACAATATTGTGTTTTGCGACGATAAGTCTCATTGACGTGACCGCGAGCTCGCGGAACATAACTATCGCCGCCGCCCAGACGAACACCTTCGAGAGGTAAGCGTACTTCACGAGGATCGCGAGCAGTCCCGCGAAAACGATGAACTTGTCGGCGAGGGGGTCGAGAAACTTTCCGAAGTTTGTGATCATATTGTATTTTCTCGCGATCATTCCGTCGAGCGTGTCGGTGATCGAAATGAGGACGAAGAACGACGCGCAGATTATGCGCGACGCCGCGTCGCTGCCCCAGTCTATCACGACCATAAATAAGAGGTAGACGGGGACGCAGAATATTCTGAAAAGAGTGAGCTTGTTCGGTAGATTGAGTTTCATGACCGATACCGCCTTTTACTTTATCGTCAAAGTATTTTTACTCCGCCGACGGGGCGCACCGTAAGGACGATGCAGGAGCCGTCTCCGAAGAATTTTTCCATCATTTCCTTATAAGAAATGGCGTCTTCCGACGGAATGAACGCTTCGATCGTTCCCGCAAAGCCGCCGCCCTGTATGCGGCACGCTCCGCGCCGGCCCGAGAGGAACCGCTCGGTGTGAAGCAGGGCAAGGGACGTCGCCTGATGGCGAACGTCGGAGGGGGACCAGACGTTCTGCAAATACGAGAACGAGGATCTTCCGGACTCGGAAACGAGAGCGAGGAAGCCGTCGACGTCGCCGCGCTCAAGGCACTCGACCTGACGTTCGACTCTTTTGTTCTCCTCGAAGAAGTGGTAGGCGCGAAGGAGGGCGCGGTCGCCGAGCGCGTCTCTTATTTTTTTCGCTTCGCGGTCGATATCCTCTTCGGTCAGCTCGCAAAGACGCTCTTTTCCGAAGAGCTTTGCGACCGCCTTCATTTCGGCGGGAACGGCGGCGTAGTCGTCGTTGAGGTCGGAGTGGCTCGAGCCGGTGTTCGTGATGCACAGCGATATCCCGGACGAGGCGAAGTCGAAATCTATCTGCTTGACGGCGGGATCGGCGACGGACGAAAAGTCGACGGTGATGAGTCCGCCGACGGCGCACGCCATCTGATCCATAAGGCCGCAGGGCTTTCCGAAAAATATGTTCTCCGCGTACTGAGCGGACTTCGCGATCTCCGCCGGGTCGGCGTTGTTCACGTTATAATAGTACGAGAGGATCTTGCCGATCATTACCTCGAAAGCCGCGCTCGACGAGAGACCGGAGCCTTTTATGACGTCGGACGTCGTGAAGGCGTCAAAGCCGCCGACGGCGTATCCGCGCGCCTTGAAGGCGTGGACCATGCCGGCGATAAGGGCGCGGGACTTGAACACGGAGCCGGGGTCGGGCGCGCCGCACTCGTCGATCTTCACGACGTCCTCTTTGTCAAAGCCTTCGCTTCTGACCCTGATTTTTCCGTCGTCGCGGGGAGAGGCGACCGCGATTATATCGAGATTTACGGGGGCGGCGATGACGCGTCCTCCGTTGTGGTCCGTATGATTGCCGGAGATCTCGCTCCTGCCTCCGACGGAGAAGACAGACACGTCGCGCTCTGGGCCGTAGTGCGCGGCAAAATTGTCGAGCGTGCGTTCTATCCTTTCCCTGTAATAGGAAAGCCTGTCGGCGGGGACTTCGAGAAGACCCGTCAGGAGGGCGTCCGCTTTTCCGGCGCGGAGAATCTCTTTTGCGTTGTTTACAGTCATAAAATCCACCGTGTTCCTGAAATCGAAGTATATTATACTACTTAATTGTTAATAAATCTACCCGTCAGCTTGCGAGGAAGACCTTGAAGTTCCCGAGGTCGAGAAGGGTGATGAGCCCGTCTCCGTTGATGTCGCAGCTCTCGATGACGTCGTCCCCGACCGCCGCGTTCGCAAGGCAGAGCTTCATCCGGGACAAGTCAAGGAGGGAGATGAGTCCGTCTCCGTTGACGTCGCCCGCGAGAAACCTGCCGTGACCGACGGCAAGACCGCAGACCGTGCATTTTTTCACGCGGTAGCCTTCTTTCAGAGTGTAAATATCGGATCTGATCAGGACGCTCCACTCACGCTCGACCGTGTGTCCCGTCGCAGGGATGCTCTTTGTCGAAAAGACCTCGCCGCATTCGGCGCACAGGACGCCCGTGACGCCGTCTGTTTCACAGCCCGCGGGTGTTATGACCGTTTCCTCTCCGGGGATGTGGTCTGATTTCGGGATGACGTATTCTTCCACCGCCTCGCCGCATTTCGTGCAGGCGAAATATATCCGTCCGGTATTCCGGCAGGTCGCCTCCTCGACCGTCGGCACGGAGGCCGGCGTGTGTCCCGTCGCGGGAACGACGTTTGTCCGTTCGACAAAGCCGCACCTCGTACAGGCGCGGGCGGTTTCTCCGTCCTCGGTGCAGGTGGCTTCCTTCGTGACGGCGTCGGCGAAGGAGTGAGCGCCGGCGGGCGCGACACACTCGGTGCGCATCACCTTTCCGCAGTACATACATACTACGTCGGCCGTCCCGCCTGTCAGACAGTCGGGAACGGAGCCGTATCCGCCCTCGACGCAAAGGCAGACGAAATCGAAGCCGCCGAGTCCGGCGTATCTTTCGGATTCCGCACCGCCGTGACCGTATACGGTGAAGTCCGTTTTCGCAAGGGGAGTCAGATAGTTCTTATCCGTAACGTAGCCGAAGGCGAAGCTGCCGATGGCGGTGACGGAATCGGGAATGGTAACGCTCCCGATCGCGCTGTCGTTGAAAAACGCAAAGTCGAGGATCGCCTCGACGGAATCCGGGACAGAGACGGACGTAACCTTCGTCGACCCGACCACCATATTGGCGGAGACGACTCTCGTCCCGTCCGGGATGACGAGGGCGGCGGGAACGGTACCCTTGGGCGCGAGTGTGAAGCCGGACACGCAGTTGACGCCGTTCGGCAGAGCCTTATAATATGCGGTAGCGTTCAGGGCGGTCGCGTCGAAATAAGAGAGGGTCCCCGGCATACCGAAGGTTTTGAGAGACGCGCAGGAGGCGAACGC
>JAFXWT010000099.1 GCA_017542695.1 Clostridia bacterium | reverse complement strand
GAAGCGTTATACTTTTCACCGTTTGCGCGCTTGAATGCAAGGAGCACTCGGTTTGCGCAGTGGATCGCTCCGCTGATCATTCGTTTAAGCTCTTCCGCTTCCATATTCGGCTCCGAGTAGGCGTCGATGAAACGCTGGACCTCGTTGATAACAAAGGCGGCCGGATTAAGGACCTCGTCGCTGCCGTTTCCGTCGGCGATCGCCTGATACTGAACGCCGTCTTTCTCCCACGCGTGAGCGAAATCCTCGTTCAGCTTTTCATCCGTTTCGGCTTTCTTGCCGGGATGCGTTGCGTATGCGTTTGATATTTCCATTTTGAGTTTCCTCTCTTTCTTTCTCAGATGCCGCAGATCCTGCAAAGCCTGATATTCGTTCATCTTTGAAGCAAACTGCGGATAAACTTCGTACATCATGTCCGAAAGGGACGTGTATACGTAATTCAGCACGATTCTCAATCTGTATTTGGCAAGAGTCTTTATCCCGTTCGAGTGGCTGAATTCCATAGCGATCCGATCACCAGACCAGTGAAGGATCTTTTTACAAAGATGTCTGATGCAGACCTTTGCACGATACCTTCCGTCCGACGCATCCGTAAAATATCCTCTGGGAAAGGACCGTCTGACTCTGGAAAGCACCTCGCCGTAGACCTTGATGATCATCGCGTGTTTTCCCTTGATCTTATCCGGCCAGAGCAGCCACAGAATATGGTCGTACTCGTTTGGCAAAAGCTCGGGCGGCTTATAGAACGGTTTGATTACTCTGCCGAGTTTATATTCTTTAACGAACTCCTTCGTAAATATCTTTTTTGCGTCCTCGTAGCTTTTGACGCGCGCCTTGGCTTTCAAAACGTAGCCGAGTATCTCAATCGAACGTCCCTTTGACGTCTGATTGCCTATGTATTCCTTCGGCCAGCGTTCACCCTTCAGAACGCGCTCATAAATCACTACCGATTCGGGTTGTTCCCTTTTATTTTCGAGGACAGGCTTTTCTTCACTCATTCCATCATAGGAATCTCACCCCCTTGGATCTTTCATTTCTTCTTTCTGTTCCACGTAAGAAAGAAGTAAGTAAACATGATCGCTCCTGCGGCGGCAATCCCGAACCCCTGCGGCTGTCTCATAATAATGACAGTCAGAAGTCCGAAGACCAAAACCAATACCGAAATAATAATTGACGCTTTCATTTATATACCCCTTTTATAATCTGCTTTTATTGTATTGTCTATATTATAGGGTATATTTTTACCGCCGTCAAGAGCACACTTGTGAAAATCATCTCTTAAATATGCCGAAATTTGCTTTGTGCGCGGCTGAATCAAGTCCTTCCACAGCAAAACCGCTTTCTTTACTGCTCCCGGACGGGTGATCCGTCCTGATCAGGTGCTTCGCAACGTTCTTGATCGCCCGGCGATACTCCTCCACGGACGCGGAAACTTTGCGTCTGTTGAAGAAGACCGAGGTTCCGTCATTATTGATATCCACGATCTCCGGAAGATACGGGAGTTCTCCGATCAAAGGAAGGTTGAGCGCCTTGGAAAGCTCCTGCGGAGTAATGCTGCTTCTCGCCTGCATTCGATTGACCAGCAAACTGATTTTTGCAAAATTGAATCCGCGCATCTTTCCGAACACATCGTTGATCATCCCGTCAATTCTCTTTGCCGACAGCATATCGCAGTTACACACGGCATATATCTCATCGGCGCGGGAAAGCGCGGTCAGAGTATAATCAAGAATGTTTGGTCCTGTATCCATTAAAACGACGTCGAAATCACAGAGTCTGAGGTTTTCGATGATGGCTTCCACATGCGCCGTTTCGATTTTGAAGCTGTCCGTTTTTCTTTCAGGCGCACATAGCACGTAAACGCCTGATTCGTGTTCCATCAGATATCGCTCCTTGATTACGTTCTCGGTAAATCGGATGTCCTGGATCGGTTCTCCGCTCCTTTCCGCCTCATAATCGATATCCTCACACCAGGTCATGATCCCCTGTTGATTTCGCAGCCCCATAATGACGGCGATGTCGGCCGCATCGAAATCAAAATCGCATATACAGACCTTCGGATTATAGATCATCGTGTCTGTATTGATCTGACTGCAGGCTGTACCGATTGCGAGTTCCCTCGTTACCGTGCTTTTACCGACTCCGCCTTTTTGCGAGTGGATCGCCACGATCTTTTGAGGGATTACCCGGTCTATATCAGCGCGCCGCTGGATTTGAGCTCTCTTGATTCTCTCCTGGAATGTCGGCTGCTGTGGTTCCACATCCTTCTTCTTCAGCGCGGTAGGTCTTGCGGAACTGAACGGATTGTCGGCGTCAACGTTACTTTCGGCGATACGCTCAAGGTCGGATTCGTTGTAGCTCGGCGCATCTCCCATCCTGCGGATCGTCTCTTCAATCAGATTGCAGGAATAGGGATACTTTATCACGACGGCGTGCTTGGATATCCTCTCCTTAATCACCTCGTCATTGCTCCGAAGCGCGACGATCTTCTGTGCCGGATGCTTTAAGAGCGCCTTCAGCGCCTCTATGCAGGTGGCGTCAACGAGGTTGTCGGAAATCACGATGATGTCGATATCTTTCCGTTTGAAGACCTCGCCGACCGCCTGCTGAAGGAGTCCCGTTCCGCCGCGATAGCAGACAGTGTCGTTCACGACAAAGAAGCTCTCGATATCAGATAACAGACTGTTGTTCTTGTCAAGAAAATAGATTCCTTTGATCATTGAACCTTCCTCCTCATACCGTTACAACAACGAAATCGCGCTGCGCTGCAGCATACGTGTCTCAAGTTCATAGTTGGTGGGCGGTTCGACGTTCAGAGGGTCGACCTTTACAAGCACCGGTTCTGATTCCTTGAAGTCAAAGTTACGTGAGCTTCTGCAGACGAACCAACCGATCGGTGAACGCGGGAACCATTTCAAGATATCACGGTCATCGTAACGCTCTTCACGTCCGATCTTACGGATGATCGTCATAACGTCGTCCGGGCGGGAGATCTTCCCTGCAAAGATGAGACCGGAGTTTGCGATGACCGAAGACGGCATATCCGCAACCTTCTGCGTAATGGAGAAGATGAACAATCCAAGTCCCGCCGACTGATCGAGGATCTTTTCAAACTCAGACTGACCGCCGAAGGACGGCATCGCCGAGTTTCCGGTACCAGCCGTATCGGAGCCGGTCAGGACTTCGTTTGCCTCCTCGATAACAAGTACGGTTTCATACTGATCATCGGCAAGAAATCCTTTTTCATGCCCTTGTGCGTACTTGAAAAACCCGCTGGTGATGCAACCGAAAACAAAGTTTTTAAAGGTCGTTTCAAGTCCGTAGCTTTCGAGCACGATAACGTCGTCTTTTCCGATCAGTTCATCGACTCCAATACCGGTTTCCTGCCCGAAAAGGCGGGTTTCAATGGAGAATTTACGCCCGAAGATCTGCAAACGGTCAAGAACGCGGGTATAGGCGTCTCTCGCCTCGTTGCCCATCCGTCCCTTGCCGGATTTCAAAGGATCTTCAAGATCAAGCTTGACCTGGTTCATTCTCTCGTAGAGACGCGGGAAGGTGACCTTTGCCGACCGAGCCGGCACAAAGTCGCGCCAGTTCGGCGAATCCTCAAAGACGCCGGCTTCATCATACAAGGCGTACAGCGATTCCGCGAGGATCGCTTTTCCTCGTTCCATCAGACCGTAAGCACGGCAGAAGATCTCAATGATACTGTCCGCCCATACCTGAGGATTGACGTTTCTCGGAACCTTACAAAGATTCAAGCTGATCGGCAGGAATTCCGGATTCCCGAGACTGTAGAAGTGAAAGCGTTCGGGTTCGACAAACTTCGCCAAGATGCGCCAATCCTGTTTCGGATCGAGCGCCACGATACGAAGCCGCTTGCCTGTTTTCTTTCTCTTCACCTTGGTAAGCTCGGAGATGAATCTTGTGGCGGCGACCGTTTTGCCGGAACGAGATTCGCCTGTAAAGATACCGTGCATCAATTCGTCATTGTCGATGCGGTATTCAAACGGCGTCTCATATCCCATTGAAGGCGTCCAACGCTCGCCGGAAAGCACCTTGCCGATATACACCTCGCCGTTTTTTTGAGACGGAACCGCAAACTTCGGAATATCTCCGACGTCAGCGAAGATACCGCCTTCTGAAATACGGGGAAGGTGCGTATAGGCGCTGAATTCTTCCGACAAAAGGATCGTGGAATATCTGTAGGATTCCATCCTTCCGGGGATGCCTTCTTTCCGATTGTCGGGGGAAAAGGCGTAGAAGTGATAGATCAGATGATTCTGCTCCTCTGCCGTAAGGTCAAGAACCTGCAAGGGACAAATCCGCGCTTCATCGTTCGCCCACGCGGACTTGGCGAGCACGCCCGCCGCCGCGAGGTTGTCTTCGCTGTTTGTGGCAAGATACACATCGGTAAAGAACGCGCCGTTTCCGCGAAGAGCCTTCATAAGGCGGTCGTTCTGGAATTGCAGAAGCGTTAAGATGTTCTGCACTTCCTGATCAAGCCACTGATAGCTCTTGGCGTATCCGATCGACGGACCGATACCCATACTGGTAGCGGCTCCGCTTGAAATGGTGCCGCTGGTACCCATTGCCTGTCCGAGCGTTCTTCCTACGCTGTGCGACTGAGACGATCCGGTGCCGCTAGACGTGGTATGACCCCAGCTCTGACCGGTGGAATGGGAGGTGCTGTCGCTGAAGGAGTCGGTCTGCGAAGTCGATCGCGACTCGCTGTGACTGTCTCCCCAGTTCTCCGAAGCGTTGGCTCCGCTTGCCGACATCTGCGAGCGACCCATCGAATCGGTCGCGCTGACAGAGGCGCTGACGGAAGCGTTTTCGCTCCAGTTTCTGCCCTGGCTTTCGCCCCATCCTTCGCTGATCCCTTGCGATTGCGAGGTTCCCCAGCTCTCGCCGGTACCCTGCGTCGTTCCCTGAGAGAAAGTCTGACCGACTGTACTGCCGACCGTCGCCCCCTGTGATTCGGTAACGCCGACGCTTTGCCCGTAAGAATTTGCGACGGACTGATTCCATCCGCTTGATTCGGTGCGGCTGACGCTTTGCGCGAAGCTCTCCGAAACGCCGGAGGTATAGCCGCTGGTCGAGGTCCTCGTCACGCCGGCGGACTGACCGACCGACTCGGAGTAACTGCTTCCCGCAGTCGCTCCTTGAGAATAGCTCGTTCCGGAAGAACTGCTCCATCCTTCGGAACCGCTCGTACCGCTGGAACTGGATGACGTGTCGGTGCTGGATCCGTTGATGACGAAAATACCGCCGTTAACGCCGCTTGTGGAACCGCTGGACGAACTGGAATTCTAGCCCGAACTTCCGTTGGTCCCGGTGCTTGAGTTGACGCCGCTTGTCACAGACTGACTCGCGTTCTGCCCGGCAGACTGTGAATAGGTCTGATTCTGGGATACGCCTGCCGCTGTGGACTGCGACGTTGAACTGTTCGTTCCGGTCGTATGGGACGTTCCCTGACTAACGCTGACACTTCCGTTCGTTCCGCTTGTTTCGGTTACGGAACGGTTCTCGGTCTGGCTTTGCGCCACGGAACGGGAAATGGACTGCGACTCGGTGACTGAATTGGCGACGCTCTCGGTTTGCGACTGATTGACGCTCTGAGAATGATTCTGACCGACCGTCTGACTTTCGGAAATATTGTGCGACTGAGATTCGGACCCGCCGACAGACTGCCCGACCGATACGCCGTTTGAAACGCCGTCTGCGTGAGTGACGCTGGTTCCGGTTGACTCCATCGTGCTTGTTCCCTGGGAAGTCCCGTGATTGACGCCATTCGTCTCGCCGACAGTCGTTCCGAGAGATCTTCCAATGCTGTGTCCGACGGTATCGTTGATCGAATGTCCGACCGAATCGGATACGGATTGCGAAATGCTCGTGCCGGTCGTGTCTGTAACGCTGTCTGCTTCCGTATAGGAGTGGTTCCACCCCTGGCTTGCGCCAAGGTTCGCCATATACATCAT
>JAFXWT010000098.1 GCA_017542695.1 Clostridia bacterium | reverse complement strand
GGACGGCGCGGTCGTAGTCAGATACAACGCAAACGACGACGATGAAGACGACGACCGCGTGAGCGCAGATATTGAAACCGTGGGTGTGATCTGCGACACGATGATGAAATACCGCAATCAGGTTCTGACCGTTTTTTGTCTGCCCCGGGAGGGCGAAAGAACAAAAAAGATATTCTATGAAAACCTCGGATCCGTTGGTCTTATAGAAATACGCGAGGATCTCGCTGACTTTGAAAAATCGTGTGATTATCTGAAATTCCTATGCAAAAAGCAGCATATCCGTCCCGATAAAAAACTCTTCGGAAAGCTTGAGGACGACAAAATGTATCTTCCGGACGATCTGCGCACGACGTTCGACGAATGGTACAACGTCAAAATGAAGACGACGGTCTTCCCTCAGTACAAAGAAGTTTCCGCCTGTCGGAAAGAAGCGGCAAAAGAGGCCCCGAAGGGCACCGCTTACGACGAACTGAACGAGATGATCGGGCTCACAGAGGCAAAGAGCGTGATAGAAAAAGCGCTCGCCTATTATAAAATTCAGAGGATCTATAAGGATAAGGGAATAAAGCAGGACAGGGCAGCTATGCACATGGTCTTCACCGGGAATCCGGGGACTGCGAAGACGACGGTCGCACGTCTTTTCGCGAGGATTATGAAGGAGAACGGTCTTCTCTCTCGCGGACATCTCGTCGAGGTCGGAAGGAGCGACCTTGTCGGTAAATACGTCGGATGGACGGCGCCTACCGTCAAGGAAAAGTTCAAGGCGGCTGCCGGCGGCGTTCTGTTCATCGACGAGGCGTATTCCCTCGTTGACGACCGCGGGGGCTTATACGGCGACGAGGCGATCAACACGATCGTTCAGGAGATGGAGAACCGCCGCGAGGATCTCGTCGTTATATTCGCCGGATATCCCGACAAAATGGAGGAGTTCCTCTGTAAGAACCCTGGACTTCGCTCGCGTATCGCTTTCTACGTTCCGTTCGCCGACTATAACACGGAGGAACTCTGCGATATTGCCCGTATGATCGGAAAAGCTAAAGGTGTATCGTTCAGCGGCAAAGCGATGGATAAACTCTCCGTTCTGTTTGACTGCGTGAGAATGCAGGACGATTTCGGAAACGGAAGATACGTTCGCAACCTGATCGAACTCTCAAAGATGAATCAGGCCTGCCGCATACTCGGAAAGGATCCGGAGACCGTCACGGAGAAAGCGCTGACGTTGATTGAAGAAGAAGACATAGAGCTTCTGACACCGGGGCCGAAAAATACCGCTCGGCAGATCGGATTTGCGGTCTGATGTATATATCAAAGATCTCCTTTGAGAAAAAAGACGGTGCCCGCGAGACCTTTTTCCTTGAAGTAAAGCGCGGTCTGATCGTGACGGATGATACGGCATCGGCGCTCGGCGCCGTTTCATCCGCGCTCGGAATAAAGGGTTACGGGAACGAGACAAAATATAGTGCGGACGTCATTATTTCGGGCGACACGTATTCGGTGAGCGGTGACACGGAAGATGAATACGGCGTACTTATCGCGAGATGCGCGGCTGACGACGAGTGC
>JAFXWT010000097.1 GCA_017542695.1 Clostridia bacterium | reverse complement strand
GGTGCGTGATCCCTTTCGCCGCCGTTTCCTCTTTCAGATATTCGCTCTCGATCCCGATATACTCGTCCGACACCGGCGCGGGAAGCCGGACGTTCATCAGCGAGCGGAGCAGGTCTTTTTGTCCTTTTTCGTCAGCCGGTATTCCGACCGTTCCGTATCGCGGCTGCTCGGCGAGGAGCGTTTTGATCAAGTACGATCTCTTTTCTGCGTGCGTCATATCAGATCTCCGATGATCCATGATTTTTGCGGCACGTCGTTGATCACGTCGCCCTTTTCGTAATTTCCGATCAGAAACGGCGACTTTGGATCGTGACGGCGGCTCTGTGCGAGCACGACGGACGGCTCGGCGTTGGCGTAGCAATATTTACAAAGATGACGGCAGGTGTTGTACGCGCCGATATCGCAGGAAAGATAGCAGGCGCATTCGGCTCTTGCGCCTTTCTTTTTCGGCGCGTTCAGATGCTTCCCGATCGCCTTTTCGTAGTCGCCGATCCGCATACATCCGCCGCAGTCCGCGCCGAACGGCGCAAGCTCGTCTCCCTCGGCGCAGGGCTTGAGCGTCATACCGTGCGCGGCGGCGATCTTAATCATCTCTTTGCCGAGCGAGAGGCGCTGTTCCTTTGTGACCTCCCGCGCTTCCGGGAAGTTGCGCCTGACCTTCGGATACAAGTCGATAAAACTGATCACGGCGGTTTTGGTGTAACCGTCGAGCGCCGTCGCTATTTTCTCGAACGCGCGAAGGTGGTACTCTTCCGAATATTTTTCGGTGATGAAGATTGGATCAAAGCGCCAACCCGTCGAATCGACGCCGACGATCCCGGACAGTTTTTTGAAGTCGTCGAGAAGCTCGTGCTTGTCTTTCACGTTCGGCTCGACGTCGCATCCATAAGGGGTTATAGTAACAAACCAATATTGCCCGAAATTTTTAAGCAAGTCCATGTATTTGAACATCGGCGCGGGGTTCTTGGTGCAGAAGCCGATGCAATCCACCACGGACGGATCAAGACGGTAACGGCTGACCTGTTCCGGGTAATACGGATTGCGCACGCAGACAAAGCCCTCTTTCAGTCTGTTTGCGAACCATTCCGCGTAAAACGCGGGGACGTCCGTTCTTTGCCCCGTATTGATGATCATACCGGTTCACCGCCTTTCCGTACTACCATTTTACCACGATTTTGCCGTCTATGGAACCGTTATCCTGTGAAAAAATCGCGTCTTTTACGTTTTCAAAGTCAAAAACTTTTCCATATTTCGGCTTTAACTTCTTATCATCGAGGAACGCAAATATCTCGTCAATGACCTTTTGCGTCGGATAGTTGGAGAAAAATCCGGTCAGATAAACGCCGTTCGGGATGTCCTTGATCGGGTCGAAGCCGTTCAAAGCATAGACGCCGCCCAGCAGTCCCGTCTGGCAGACGACGCCGTCCTTCTCCACGGCAGTTAAGGTGTCCTTCAGGTTGCGGGGGCCGATGAGGTCAAGCGCCTTGGTGACACCGCATACCTTTCCCTCCAGTTTGCCATCATCAATGACAGCCTCGTCCGCTTGGGCAATCAGTGGCAGCTTATCCTCTCTATGGGTGGTGGCGATCACTTTGCAGCCCAATGCCTTGGCAATTTGTAAGGAAGCATACCCAAGCGCACAGGTTGCGCCGCGGATGAGCAGCGTATCCTTCGCCGTCAAGTGCAGGCACTCGAAGAGCGAGCCCCAGGCTGTGAAATAAGTCTCCGGTACTGCGCCTAAAGCGTCCC
>JAFXWT010000096.1 GCA_017542695.1 Clostridia bacterium | reverse complement strand
TGCCGCTCATTTCCGAACTCGACGATATTCTGCTGTGCGAAGCGAAGCTTCTCGGCGAACGCAACGGCCGCTTCAATTTTTACGATGAACTCTATTCGCTCCGAACCGCTTACGAATACGCCGGAGAAGGTTATTCGCTCTTCGATCTCGGCGACCTCGCCGGCTCCCTGAGCGCCCCGCAATCCGAAATGGACAATGCTGAGGACGGTGAGATCGACGCGCTTAAAAACGCCTACACCGGGACAGTGCTGAAGATCCTTGCGGTCCTCGGCGACTTCGACGGGAACGGGGACGACGTGATCTATTCCTCCGAATCGGCGAGCACCCGCCGTACGGTGGATAGCTTTTCCGTACGCGGGCTCGACGGAGAATTTCTCCCGCCGGACGAAAACGGCTATCTCACGATCGACCCCACCGGCTTCAACGTCTTCTTCGGCGACGGCAATATGTACAACGCATACGATTACGCCAAGAACGTCGACGATACGATTAAACTCCTCGATGACGGACCGACGTTTGGTTTTCTGAAAAAGCGCGGTCTTGCCGCCGTGTATTACGCGCTGATCGTGCGCTTCGGTCAGATCGTGTCCGAGCTTTCCAATGCCGCGGAGGGACCCGTGACCTGGGCGGAAGCGGAGGAATACGTTCAGCAGAGCGAAGACGTTTTCGATAGCGCCGGCATCCCGATCCTTATCAAATATTTAGCGGATCAAGACGATGATTTCTCTTCGACAGACGAGGTGAAAGCATACTTCTCGAAGATCGTTGACCAGCAGGCGGGGGAAGCGCTCCGGAAGGACAAGATCGTCGTGAAAAAGCTGGTCGAGGCGGACGGCGATTCAAGCTTTTATCAGGTCACGATCCGGGACGCTTCGCCGCAATCGCTGATGAGCGTGCTCTCCGCGGCGAAGCTCAAAGTCGGAAACTACGAGAGCCCGGAATTCGAAGCGATCTTTCAAAATGACTACGAAGGCAAAACGTACGACGAAGTGTTCCCGGACGGGGTTTGGTTTTACGGTCCCGCTTACGAAGGCACGCTCGACCATTACCGTTATTACGAAGCGCTTGACGACAGCGACGCCGATATCTATCAGCGGGTCTATTCCGATCCGACCTCCGTCTGGATCGTCCCCCGGGTGGATACATACTGCTTCACTTTGACGGATCATAACGGCGTCGTGCATCCCGCCCGGATCTATTACCGGGACCGTTCGAGAACACGTGCGACCCTTCCGATCTGCATCAATTGGGCGGACGGCAATTACTACGACGCCTATCTTGTGATCTCATACGGCGAAAACGGCTGGCAGACAGACGGCGTCTCGTTTTATTCGGATACGGAGCGTTCCTGCTACCCGATGGACAGCGACTTCCTCGACGGCGCGAAATACACGACAACGGCGTGTCTTCCGGACTATAACGGCAACGCGTATCTGAACCCGATCTCTCAATTCTGCGAGATCGACGTCTCGAAAAAGGACTGGGGGATCTCGCTCGGATGGAAAAAGATCGGGGAGATCGACGAGATCGTGAACTCCGTACCCGCCCATTTCGTAGCCGACGTCTACGGTTACCGGATTGACGTCACCGAGCTCTTCACCGCCGCGGACGAGGCGGCAAAACAGGGCGACGTGGCATATACGGTCGACTGCGCCGATTTTACCGTCGCCGAAGCGGTCTATGACGGCGCAGCGCAGACACCGAAGGTCACCGCGACCCTCAAAGGGACCGCCCTGAGCGAGGGCGTGGATTACAAAGTCCTTTACGACGGCAGTTCAGATCCCGGCGGAGCGAGCCTTGTGGTCATCGGCATCGGCGATTTATACGGCGCGCTCGAGCTGAACTACACGATCAAGGATTCTCTCGCGGTCAAGGTCGACGGCAAAGAGATCGGAAGCGAAAATTATACCGTAGATGAAAACACCGGAACCGTCTCTTTGACGGACGGGTATAAAAAAACGCTCGACCCGGGCGAACATACGCTGACGGTCGTCATATCCGGAGCCGAAACGACGACGAACTTCATCGTTGACCCGGTCGAATACAAGGTCACCGATGGCAGCAGCGCCGAATGGGCGAAGGACAGCGGAAAGGACCTCGCTTTCCGCGCCGATGCCGAAGCCGGTAAATTCTCAGCCGTCAAAATCGACGGCACGGAAGTCGCCGCCGGAAACTATACCGTCGGCGAAGGCGGGAACGTTACCCTGAAAAACGCCTTTTTGAAAACGCTTGCCGTCGGCGAGCACGCGCTCATGCTCGTTTTCACGGACGGCGAAGCGTCGGCAAAGTTCACCGTCCTCGCGGCGAACGACCAAAGCGTCGTCTCTCCTCAGACCGGCGACAACAGTCTTATCGGGCTTTGGATCGTCCTTATGACCGTAAGCGCGGTCGGCGCGATCTCGATCTTTGTCACCGGAAATAGAAAGAGATTTTTCGTCA
>JAFXWT010000009.1 GCA_017542695.1 Clostridia bacterium | reverse complement strand
TGATCGCCCTGCATTCCTTCCTTGATCTCTTCCTCTTTCACATCGTCCCCGAGCACTTCGAGAAGATTGATGACGACCATATTTTTATTTACTGCGTTTTTCAGAACGTCTTTGACCCAGCTGTCGGATTCGCCGCCGACATATATGAACATATCGCAGGAAGATATTTTGATAATATCTTCCGCCGAGGGCTGATAGCTGTGAAGATCGACGCCGTTGTCGAGAAGCATCGTCAAGTCGGCGTTCTTCGCCTTGTCGCCGAGTATCTGTTTTACCCAGTCGTATTCCGGAAATATCGTTGTAACGATTTTGAGTTTGTCATTTTTTACGTCTTTTGCTCCGCAGCCCGTCAAAACGCAGGCAAGCATCGCAAAGCAAAGAATGAAAGCAAATATTTTTTTCATAATCAAATCCTCCGTGATCAAAACAATTTTTAAAATGAGCATAAAAATACAAGGGGCACGGCAAACGCCGATAAAGTCTGCCGACCGGCAGACTTGTCCCTTGTTCTTTATTATATCAATTCAAAAGCTTGTCTTTGAGCGAGATCGGTGTGGTGTGACTTGATCTTATGCGAAAGAGATATACAAGAGGCGCGGCGATTGCAATACAGACGAGCGCCGTCGCCGCGACAACAAGCGCGTCGCGGAGCGTTTTCAGTATCGTCTGGCAAGCCGCGATAACGGCGCAGACATGGCAGTCTTCGCCGACACAGTCGTGATCCGCCTCGTGCGCCACTACAAAAAGCGACGTCATAACGGCAACAATGACAAGAACCGCGATAATTACCGCAACAAAACGTCTCATATTTGCCATAATGAACACCGCCTTCCGTGATTTTTTGTTTTTATTTTTTTCGGCAGTTTTCGCAAACGCCGTATAAAACCGTGCTTGAACTATCCACCTCAAAATTCGCGTCTTTCATAACGTCGTCGATAAGCGCGCTCGTCGTCGGCATTCTGAGGTGATACGTTTTGCCGCACTTTGAACATTCAAGGTGCAAATGGTCGGCACATTCTTTTGATCCGACATACCGATACAGAACCTTGCTCGATCCGCTCGCGGCCGTCTTTTTTATCAGCCCCTGCTTTTCGAGAGATGACAGATTGCGGTAGATCGCGCTTCTGCTCGCGCCGTCGCCCGTAAGTGCAATGATCTGATCGGCGGTAAGCGATTCGTCGCGGTGCTGTTCCAGAATGTCAAACAGTACTTTTCTCTGATTTGTCATATAGCTCACGCGCGAACTCCTCCGAACAATCAAATTTGCGACATGGTCGCAAATTTGATTATAGCACCGAACACGGTAATTGTCAAGAGAAAATGATTTTTTTGAAAAACAATTCTTTATGGCAAAAAAATATGTTAAATCACAAAAGTTACGGGAATCGCTCTTCCGCGAAAAGCCACGGCGGTTGCGACGACCATTCAGGTCGTCGCCAAGAGACGCCTTTCGAGCCCCGCTTGTTTGAACCAACAAAAAAGCAAAAAGCACTGCCGTTGCAGTGCCTTTTGCTTTTGGAGCGGATTACGGGGCTCGAACCCGCCACCTCGACCTTGGCAAGGTCGCGCTCTACCAAATGAGCTAAATCCGCAGATGGTGCCTCCGATCGGAATCGAACCAACGACACGGGGAGTTTCAGTCCCCTGCTCTACCAACTGAGCTACAGAGGCAAACACAAGGATAAAAAAACACGACTCCCGTCGCGAAAAAGAAAGTGGCGACCCGGATGAGACTCGAACTCACGACCTCTAGCGTGACAGGCTAGCGTTCTAACCAACTGAACTACCGGGCCGTAAGGAAACCGCATGATTTCCTTGTGGTGGGAACAATAGGGCTCGAACCTATGACCCCCTGCTTGTAGGGCAGATGCTCTCCCAGCTGAGCTATGCTCCCGTATTCTCTTTCGCCGGTTTTTCTCCGGCGGCGATGTTCATTTTACCACATACGTAATGAATTGTCAACACCTTTTTTAAAAAAAATATGATTTTTTTGCACTATACGGTGCGAAAAAAGTTATAAAAACTGTTGACAAGCGCAAATCCTTGTGTTATAATAGTCAAGCGTTCAAAAAAGAATGCGTTTTGGCGGAATAGCTCAGTTGGCTAGAGCATTCGGTTCATACCCGGAGGGTCGTGGGTTCAAGTCCAACTTCCGCTACCAGCCTCTTGCAATAGCGGGGGGCTACGGCCCGGTGGTCAAGCGGCTAAGACACCGCCCTTTCACGGCGGTAACACGAGTTCGATTCTCGTCCGGGTCACCACAAACAAAAACCTCTCCTTGCGAGAGGTTTTTTGTTTGCGTTTTTATTCGTTGACGAGAATCGAAAAGCGCAATTTCGTAGAAATAGAAACGACCTGAACGGTCGTTTCGATGCGCGAGTGCGTGCCGCGAGCGATAGCGATGCGGGCGATTCTCGTCCGGGTCACAAATAAAAACAAATCCGAACTTTTTTGTCACAGACAAAGTGTTCGGATTTGTTTTTTATATTGATTTGAAGAGATAAAAGCAAGATGACCCACGCTCATTTCTTTTTCAGTACAAACGTCTGTCTGCTCGATCGTTTTGCCGGCGTGATGATGTCATCGAAATCGGCGACGGATAGGTCGAGTTTATCGGATAAATCGACGATAAACAGCGGCAATTCGGTTCTGTTGATATCGCGGAATTTTCCGAATTCCGCCCAGAATTGACCGACTTTGATAAAAGAACAAAACTCAAACAATCTGCTCTCAGTCTCGGAAAGAATATATCTTTTGCCGTCTTTCATCGGAACGTATCTGCCGTTTTCGTTAAGTTGTGCGATAAGGTGCTTTTAACAGGATGGATCTTTGTGACTGCCATATTTGCGTCAACGCCCCCTTTATGTCCTCTATGTCCTGCGCATACAGCGTCCCCGTGGCATTGACGCGCTGGGCAATCTGATTGATATTCCTGCCGATCTTTTGCAGCTCAGCGGTCATTGCCTTTACGTCACCATAGTCTATCTTGATGACGTAGCCATCTATGAGCATCTTGCGGGCATATACGGAAAAACAGCCCGTTCCCATCTGCCGCATTTTTTGCTCGATCATGGCGCGTTCCTCCGCCGTAACGGGGACACGCAGCACAATGTTCCGCTTTCGTATCGCCATACGTCCACCTTCCTTTCCGTTTGCTCTATAAGGGTTTGGGACTATCCCAACAAGCAGAAATGCGAAGCGCAGCAGCGCGGCATTTTCGGGAGTGTGGCTACACTCCCTATGCTTGCTATGGCTATGGCTATGGTATCTCTTTTTCTACCACTACTACGGTAAAGACCCCTCGATTTGCCAAATGGAAAGAAAAAAATTTGAGGCCGCTTGAAAAGCGACCCCAACCGAAAACAAAGCGTATTTGTAACTGTCAATAAACCTTTCCAGATTTTTTCAGCCAAATCACAGTATCGCGGACGCTGTTTTGCAGGGAGCGCGGGGCATATCCAAAGGCGGCGGCTGCGGCGCTTCTGTTGAACCGGCCGTTGGAATCAAGAACGGCGACGGAATACGGCGTGAAGTATAGGGGCTGCTTTTTCCGCAGGCTCCGCTTTTCATAAAGGGGCGCGATCCGCTTTGCAAAGCAAATCGGCAGGTACGAAACGGCCCTCTTTAATCCCAGCGCATCCTTTGCCGCGTTCAGTATATCGCGGATGGTCGCGTACTCACCGGAGAGGATATAGCCGTGCCCCGGCTGCCCCTGTTCCGCGCAAGAGACAATACCGGCGGCCACGTCGCGCACGTCCACAAAGTCATACCCTCCCTTCACCGCCACAGGGAGCTTCCCCGCGAGGAAGGACAGCAGCATATTGGTGATGCTGCC
>JAFXWT010000095.1 GCA_017542695.1 Clostridia bacterium | reverse complement strand
TGAACTGCGGAAATCAACATTCCGCACGAATCTATACCCATCATCGCGCGCGGCGGGAGGTTGGTGATTGCGATGCACGTCTTGCCTATAAGCTCCTCCGGCTCATAGTACGCGTGGATGCCCGAAAGGATTGTGCGCTCAATTCCCGTTCCGTCGTCGAGCGTGAATTTGAGCAGTTTCTTAGACTTCGGCACCGCCTCGCAAGCGAGGACTTTCACGGCGCGGAAATCGGACTTCTGGAAAGTCTCGAAATCGACCGTGTCCGCAAACATCGGCTCTATCTCTACGTTTGAAAAGTCGATCTTCTCTTCTGTTTCCTCAATTTTTACCGTCTTCACCTGCTCTTTTGCGGGGGCGTCGAGCGGCTTCATCGTCGGGAAAAGGAGCACATCGCGGATCGCCGCCGAGTCGGTGAACAGCATACACATACGGTCGATGCCGTATCCGATGCCGCCTGTGGGAGGCATACCGATTTCAAGCGCGTTGAGGAAGTCCTCGTCGGTATGGTTCGCTTCCGCGTCGCCCGCTGCGGCGAGAGCGTCCTGCTCCTTGAAGCGTTCGCGCTGATCTATCGGATCGTTGAGCTCGGAGTATGCGTTCGCCATTTCCCAACCGTTCATATAAAACTCGAATCTCTCGACATAATCGGGATTTTCGGGCTTTTTCTTCGTAAGAGGCGATATCTCGACGGGGTGATCCATGACAAACGTCGGCTGGATCAGATGTTCCTCGACAAACGTCTCAAAGAAAAGATTCAAAATATCGCCTTTCTTGTGGCGCTCCTCGAACGCGACGTTATGCTTTTCAGCAACGGCGCGCGCCTCGTCAAGCGTTTTTATTTCATTGAAATCAACGCCTGAATACTTCTTGACCGCGTCGATCATCGTTATGCGCTCGAACGGCTTGCCGAGATCCATCTCAACTCCGTTATAAACAATCGTCGTCGTGCCGAGCACTTCCTTTGCGACGTGGCGGTACATATCTTCGGTCAGATCCATCATGCCGTGATAATCGGTGTACGCCTGGTAGAGCTCCATCAGCGTGAATTCGGGATTGTGGCGCGTGTCGAGTCCTTCGTTGCGGAACACTCTGCCGATCTCGTAAACTCTTTCAAGTCCGCCGACGATAAGACGCTTTAAGTAAAGCTCAAGCGAAATGCGGAGGCGGAAATCCGTGTCGAGCGCGTTGAAATGCGTTTCAAACGGTCTTGCCGCCGCGCCGCCGGCGTTGGAAACGAGCATTGGAGTCTCGACCTCCATAAATCCCTTCGCATCAAGATATTTACGTATCGACGAAATGATCTTCGATCTTTTGATGAACGTGTCCTTGGCTTCGGGATTCATTATAAGATCGACGTATCTCTGGCGGTAACGCTGATCGACGTTCGTCAGTCCGTGATACTTTTCGGGCAGTATTTGCAGACTCTTTGACAGGAGCGTGATCTTTTCCGCGTGGATTGAAATCTCGCCCATCTGCGTTCTGAATACCTTGCCCGAAACGCCGACAATGTCGCCTATGTCGAGCTTTTTGAACTCTGCGTATTCATCTTCGCCGACGCTGTCGCGCGCGACGTACGACTGTATCTGCCCTTTCAGATCCTGAATGTGGCAGAACGACGCCTTGCCCATGACTCTCTTCGACATGAGACGTCCCGCAACGGTGACGTCTTTACCGTTGAGCGAGTCAAAATTGTCCTTGACGTCGACGCTGTGGTGCGTCACGTCGAATTTGGTTATAATAAACGGGTTGTGTCCCGCCTCCGTCATGGCGGCGAGCTTCTCGCGGCGCAGACGGAGTATTTCGTTCGTTCTTTCCGGCGAAAGCTGTTCGCTCTCGTTTTTGATGTTTTCTGCCATTTTTTACTCCAAATAATTATTCTTCGTCGTCGTTTTTCTTGATGCTGACAATTCTGACCTTGATCGTTCCCGCAGGCACCTCCGCTGAAACGACGTCGCCGACCTTCGCGCCGATTATCGCTTTTCCGAGAGGCGACTGATCGGAGATCTTGTTCTGAAGCGGATCGACCTCGCGCGAGCTTACAAGATGATATTCTACCTCTTCATTGTATCCCATATCGTAAACGACGACCGAAACGCCGATGCTGACGGTGTTCGTCTGTATCTCGTGATCGCCGATGACCTTCACGTGTGCGAGAGTCTCTTCAAGCTCGGAGATCTGCGCTTCGATCTTTGCCTGCTCATTCTTTGCCTCGTCATATTCGCTGTTCTCGGAAAGATCGCCGAAAGAGCGCGCTATACCTACGTTTTCAGCCGCTTCCTTACGTTTTACGTTCTTTAAATATTCAAGTTCGTCGGTTATTTTTTTAAGACCGCTTTCCGTAACGACTATTTGCTTTGCCATAATTGTAAAATCTCCTTAATTTATCATTTTATTTTATTCAGAATGTTGATTACCGCGGTTTGAAGCTGAATATCCTCGTTTTCGGTCAGCATAAGGATGTTCTTCAACGCCGCGTCGCCCTCGAGTTTGACCTCGATGTCGGGGATCACGCCCACGCCGTCATAATTTCCGGAATACGGAGGGCTGTAAAGGAACGTCGTCAGCTTCAGATATCCGCCGTTTGAAAGCGGGAATATGTCCTGACCGCACCCTTTACCGTATGTCTGCGTTCCGACGACCGTCGCGTAGTTATAATCCTTGAGCGCCGCCGTGAAAAGCTCCGCCGCGCTCGCCGTTCCGTCGTTTACGATCACCGCCATCTCCATTCCGGAAATGCATCTCCAGTCGGACGACAGCGTTTCTTCTTTTCCGTCGGCATACGTCAGCTTCACGACAGGACCCGTCGGAAGAATATAATCGAGGATGTAATAAACGGAAGAAAGATAGCCGCCGGGGTTGTCGCGCATATCAAAAATAAGTCCCTTGCAGCCTTCCGATTTCAGATTTTCGACCGCCGTCTTGAACTGCTCGACGGTTATTTCATAAAATTCTGTTATGTTTATATATCCGATTTTCAAGCCGTCTTTTTCAATGACACGGTACTCGACCGTTTCGTACGTGTAACTGCCGCGAACAACGTCAAAGTCAATCTCATTGCCGTCTCTGACGACGGTGATCTTCACCGTCGTGCCGGATTCGCCCGGCGTAAGATAAAGCACATCGTCATATTTCATTCCGACAATTCTTGTTCCGTCTATCGCCGTGATGACGTCGCCCTTTTTCAGTCCTGCTTTACTCGACGGTCCGTCTTTCATCACGCGAGTGATATACAACCCTCCGACGACCGCGTTGTTTGAGTCGAGACCGAAAGGAGCTATCATAATTCCGATGCCCGCGGAATTGCCCTGCGACACCTGCTGCTCTTCTTCCCATTCCGCCGCTGTGATATAAAGCGCATATCTGTCGTTCGTTTCGTAAGCGTAATCGTAAAGTATACGCTCGATCATGGCGTCATAGTCAAGCTCGTAGATGTAGTTTTCTTCAAACAGCGATGAGATCTCGTCGATCAGAGTATATGCTTTTCCGAGCTCCGGCGAAACAGTGCTTCTCTGCGCGCGGAAAAGGTTCAGTTCACTGCCGTATTTTCCCGTCAGTATTACAAATGTGGTCTGAAAAGTGATGAGCGCCGCAAGAAAGATCGAAATTATCAGTACCCAAACGGGAACGCCGCGGCGTGTTCTTTTCTTTTCCGGTTCTTGTTTTTGCAAAGGCGTTTCGTTGATAAGGTTTTCTTCGATCGTCATCTCGCTCTGCACCTTATTTTCTTCATTTACAATGTTTTCGCTGTCGGCATAGTTTTTGTTATCCATCATATTTCCTTTTCATAAAAACCTTTTTGAGCGAGTCTTACGATCCGCTCAAAAATGTATCATCAATATTTATTCGGCTTTGAGGAAAGATATCTCTTTACCATCAGCGCTACCTTGAATGTGATCGCGTCCTCGAACTCGCGGAGATCGAGTCCCGTCATTTTCTTTATCTTGTCGAGGCGGTACACAAGCGTGTTTCTGTGGACAAACATCTTTCTCGACGTTTCCGAAACGTTCAGGTTGTTCTCGAAAAAGCTCTGTATAGTCGAAAGTGTTTCGGAATCGAGCCGCTCAAGAGATTCCTTTTGGAACACTTCGTTAAGGAACATCTCGCACATCGTCGTCGGGAGCTGATAGATCAGTCTGCCGATACCGAGATTTTCATAACTGACGATATTCTTGTCCGTGTCGAAAACGCCGCCGACCTCGAGCGCTGCCTGCGCTTCGCGGTACGAACGCGCCACGTCCTTGATATTATCCGCCGCACTGCCTATTCCTATAGATACTTTCGTATAGAATTCGGAAGCTATCGTGTCGGCGATCGTCGTCGCCGTCTTTTCAAAGTCGTGAGAATCCGTTTCAGGCGCAACCTCGCGCACAAGAACGATATCGTTCTCGCTCGTGCTGATGACATAATCCTGATTTGAGTTCGGGAACATATTCAGCACGACGTCGTAATACGAAATGTCCGTTCCCGGATGAAACTTGAGAAGAAATACCACTCGATTGACATCCGTCGCAAAATGAAGTTCCTTGCTCTTGACGTAGATATCGCCCGGCAGGATGTTGTCGAGAATGATGTTCTTGATAAACGACGTCTTGTCGAATTTGTCGTCGTGGTAGCTCTTTATATTATTCAAAGCGACAACAAGCACCATCGAGAGCTTTTCCGCCATAATGTCCTCGCCCTCGACAAACACAACGTATTCCGAGTTCGTCGTCTGTGACATAGGACGGTACGTGTAACCGCCCGACGTCATTATATCCGAAACATAAGAAATTTCTTTTCTGATATTCTGGCGCGTCTCTCCCATATTCATAAGATCGCTGCATGCGATGACGACGCCGTTATCGTCAATAACGCCGACAGTTCTTCCTATCGCATCTTTCATTTGTTGAATTATGCCTTGAAATAATCTGCTTGACATAATCTGTTCCTTTCTGCTTTTTATGCTGAACAATGATAAAAATCGGTTGTCAAATATGTACAATAAATATTGTAACTCATTTTTTGTAGAATTTCAACAGTTTTTTAGAAATTTGTCCAAAAAAATATCACTTTTCTCGTACAACTGCAACAAAACATTCGGCGCAAATATCAAATCGCGCCGAATGTGAGTGATTTCTATTAAAAATGTGAGCAAAATCGTCCGTCAAAATGCACGTAAATAAAATTTACCTTATTGCAATTCGGTAAGATACGCGAGAGTTGACAGAACGTAAGCAGGCGCCGTTTCCGTGCGAAGTATCCTCTCGCCGAGTCCTACGGAAGTTATTCCGTTTTCTTTGGCGATCTCAATTTCATCTTTCGAAAATCCGCCTTCGGGTCCGACAAAAAACGAGATGTTCTTGTTTTTCAGCTTTTCACAGAACTTTTCCGAAAGATATTTTTTGAGCGAAACTTTTCGCTCGTTTTCATAACAAATGAACGATATCGCGTCATTTTTCGCAATATCGACGGCACGCTCGAAGTTCACGCACTCGTGCACTGTCGGGATTATGCCACGTCCGCACTGCTCCGCGGCCTCGTAAGCGATACGGGAAAGACGCTCGTTCTTTTTATCCTTGTTATCTCTTCCCTTTACCGACGGCTTTGCGACGCAAAACGAAGAATAAACGGGTATTATCGACGACGCGCCGAGCTCGACGGATTTCTGAACGATACTTTCGAGCTTGTCTCCCTTTGGCAAACATTGATATACCTTGATGTAATACTCCGGCTCAGTCGTCGACGGTGCGCTCGAAATGATCTCCGCGCGAACCATACCGTTTTCGATCGAAGAAATGATGCACTCGTAATCGCGCTTATTCATATTACAGATCGATATCGTTTCACCGGTCTTCATTCTGAGTGACGATGAGATGTGATGCGCGTCGTTTCCGAGTATCAGTATCTCGCTGTCGTATATCTGCTGAGGCGGAACAAAAAATTTCGGCATAAACATCCTCCCTTTTTGAAAACATCATCATTATATAATAAAAAAATGCGTTTGTCAAAGAAAAAACGTCGAAAGACGTGATTTTTCAATAAAAAAACACCTTCGCGTCTTATTTTTGCCGCGAAGGTAAATTTTATTTACTTTTTTTGTAAAGGACTGCGCACCATCCTTTTTCGTGTTCGGCAACGATCTTTTCAAATCCGCGCGCCGTCAGCGCTGCGTTGACTTCGCTTTCTCTCTCGTCGATTATTCCCGACGCGATAAGAATACCGCCGTCTCGGATATATTCGCCGATATTATCCGACATTCTGATTATAATATCCGCGACTATGTTCGCCGTCACGACGTCGAACTTTCTGTTATTCCTGATCTTTACGTTTTTGAGCAGATCGGACTTGTAAAACTCAATGTCGCAGTCGTTGCGCCCGGCGTTCTCTTTTTCGGTGCGTACGGCGACTTCGTCGATATCGCATCCGGCGCAGTAGGCGGCGCCGAGTTTCTTCGCTATTATGGCGAGAATGCCGCTGCCGCTGCCGACGTCGAGCATATAGTCGCCGCGCATGACGTTCTTTTCGAGCAACGAGGCGCAGAGCCGCGTCGTTTCGTGCGTTCCCGTGCCGAACGCCATACCGGGATCCATATCTATCACGATGTCGTCTTTTTCCGGCTTGTATTTTTCCCAACTCGGAACGACAACAACGTGCTCTCCGACGCGGGTCGGCTTGTAATATTTCTTCCATGCCGTCGACCATTCTTCCTCGTCACAGCCGATTATTTCGGTTTTCGCGTCGATGCCGAGATCGCCGAGCCGCGTTTTTATATACGAAAGATATTCGGAAAGATTTCTTTCCTCGGGTACGTAAATGCTGCATGACGCGACGTTTTTATCTGCATTCAGCAGGCTTTCGTCGATAAGGTCGCCGTAAACCGTTCTGAGATTTGTGTCAAGATCGCTCAGGTCGTTTATCTGTATCGAATTTTCAAGCATCGACATGACAGAGCAAACATCGTCGAGGTCTTTCACGCCGCACGTGACTCTAACTTCCGTCCAAAGCATTTTTGTTAACCCTTTCCGAATTTTTTGAAAAATTTATCTTTCTTCGTGTAGTTTGTGTTGCCGCAAAGGTCGGAAAACTTGCGAAGCGCGTCCTTTTGAGCTTCCGTCATTCCCTTCGGCACCTCAACGACGACCTTGAAGATAAGATCGCCGCGCCCTCTCCCGTTGATCATCGGAATGCCCTTGCCTTTGAGAGTGAAAGCCGTACCTGTCTGCGTCCCTTCGGGAATCTGATACGTCGTGCTCTTTTCGAGCGTCGGAACGTTGATCGTCGCACCCAGCGCTGCTTCCGCGAACGTTATCGGTATCTCGCAGTAAATGTTGAATCCGTCGCGCTCAAATATCGCGTGCGGTCTTACCTGAACGGAAATGTAGAGATCGCCCGCGGGACCTCCGTTTCTTCCTGCGTTACCCATTCCTCGAAGCGTCACGCGCTGACCGTTGTCGATTCCAGCGGGAATGGAGACTTCAAGCGTTTTTGTTACGTTTTTCAGTCCCTTGCCGCCGCACGCCTTACATGGAGTCGGTATCGTTTCGCCTCGCCCTCCGCACATGTCGCACGTGTGATTTGTCTGGATCACCCCGAATGGCGTGCGCTGTTGAGTTCTGACCTGTCCCGTGCCACCGCACTTTGAGCACACCTTCGGCGTTGTTCCTTTCGCTGCGCCCGTGCCGCCGCATTCGGCGCAACGGTCAATCTTTGTGTATTTCACGTCTTTCTTGCAGCCGAAAGCGGCCTCTTCAAAGGAAATGAACACGCGCTGGAGCAAATCGTCTCCGCGCTCAGGGCCGTTTCGCCTTGCGCCGCTTCTGCTTCCGCCGCCGAAAAAGTCGCCGAAAAGATCGGAAAGGTCGAAATCCATTCCTCCGAATCCGCCGAAACCACCGAATCCGCCCGCTCCGGCGCCGTTTCCTTCCGCCGCTTCGGGACCGAATTTATCGTATTTCGAGCGTTTATCGGGATCGGACAGGATCGCGTACGCCTGGTTCACCTCTTTGAATTTTTCCTCGGCTTCCTTGTCGCCCGGGTGCATATCGGGGTGATATTTCTTCGCCAGCGTTCTGTATGCTTTTTTTATTTCTTCGTCGTCGGCGTTCTTCGACACGCCGAGGACGTCATAGTAATCTCTCATTGCTTACTCCGAATAACTTGTTCAAAAACCAAGCAACGAGGCGGGTGTTCCCGCCTCTGTCGCAAGATAGTATTTCATTATTTCTCCGTAAAGTCGGCGTTGAACGAGCCGTCTTCGTTCTGCGTTCCCGTGTTTCCGCCGTCGGAACTTCCCGCGCCTGCGTCGCCGCCCTGCGTCTTATAAAGCTTCTCGGATACCTCGTAGAATTTCTTCTGGAATTCCTCCGTCGCCGCCTTGATCGTGTCAGCATTGTCCGACTTGATCGCTTCTTTGACCTTTTCGATCTCATCGCGGACTGTCTGCTTGTCGCCGTCGCTGATCTTGTCACCTGCATCGCTAAGCACCTTCTCGCACTGGATGACAAGCGCTTCCGCGTGATTTTTCGCGTCAACGAGGTCTTTGAGTTTTCTATCCTCTTCCGCGAACTTCTCGGCGTCCTTGACAGCGCGGTCGATGTCTTCCTTGCTCATATTTGTGGAAGATGTGATCGTTATGTGCTGTTCTTTGCCCGTGCCTTTATCTTTCGCACTGACGTTCACGATGCCGTTTGCGTCGATATCGAAGGTAACTTCAATTTGCGGGATGCCGCGCGGCGCTGGAGCGATCCCATCAAGCGAGAAGCGTCCGAGCGTCGTGTTGCCGTCCGCTCTTTCTCTTTCGCCCTGAAGAACGTGGATGTCCACGCTTGTCTGACCGTCTGCCGCCGTCGAGAACACCTGAGATTTCTTGACAGGGATGGTTGTGTTTCTGTCGATGATCTTTGTGCAGATGCCGCCGAGCGTCTCGATGCCGAGAGACAGCGGAGTCACGTCGAGCAGGAGCAGGTCTTTTACTTCACCGCCGAGGACGCCCGCCTGAATAGCGGCGCCGACCGCGACGCATTCGTCGGGGTTGATACCCTTGAACGGTTCTTTGCCCGTGAATGCCTTAACCGCGTCTTGAACAGCGGGGATTCTCGTCGAACCGCCGACAAGAAGCACCTTGTTGATCTGCGAAATATTAAGTCCCGCATCCGCGAGAGCTTTCTTGCACGGTCCCATGCAAGCTTCGACGAGATCGGCTGTGAGCTCGTTGAATTTAGCTCTCGAAAGGTCTGCCACGAAATGCTTCGGGCCGGACGCATCAGCCGTTATAAACGGGAGATTGATGTTCGCGCTCATCATACCGGAAAGCTCGATTTTTGCCTTTTCAGCCGCCTCTTTAAGACGTTGGAGCGCCATTTTGTCCTTGCGGAGATCTATGCCGTTTTCTTTCTGGAACGTATCTGCGATCCAGTCGATGACTCTCTGGTCGAAATCGTCGCCGCCGAGGCGTGTGTTGCCGTTCGTCGCGAGCACCTCAAACACGCCGTCGGATATTTCAAGGATCGAAACGTCGAATGTGCCGCCTCCGAGGTCGAACACCATGATCTTTTGCTCCGAGCTCTCTTTGTCAACACCGTAAGCGAGCGCAGCCGCAGTCGGCTCGTTGATGATACGAAGTACTTCGAGTCCCGCAATTTTGCCCGCGTCCTTCGTCGCCTGACGCTGCGAGTCCGTAAAGTAAGCGGGAACAGTGATAACGGCTTGCGATACAGTTGAACCGAGGTATGCTTCAGCGTCTGCTTTTAACTTCTGGAGTATCATTGCGGATATCTCCTGCGGCGTGTATTTCTTGCCGTCGATATCTACTTTATAATCAGAGCCCATATGTCTCTTTATACTCATGACGGTTCTGTCGCTGTTTGTGACCGCCTGTCTTTTTGCCACCTGGCCTACCATTCTTTCGCCCGTTTTGGAGAAAGCCACAACGGACGGAGTCGTTCTCGCGCCCTCAGGGTTTGTGATAACTATCGGTTCGCCGCCTTCATAAACCGCTACGCAAGAGTTTGTCGTGCCGAGGTCGATTCCTATGATTTTTCCCATCATTAAGTTCTCGTCGTAGCCCATAATCTGACGTACAATGCCATCACCCGCATATTCCCATTGAATATCGGATGC
>JAFXWT010000094.1 GCA_017542695.1 Clostridia bacterium | reverse complement strand
AGAAAACGGTATGCTTGTATGGCTCAATGACTGTGTCGGTCGTGCAAGAAGCGCCGGAATTGAAATATCCGACGACTACACTCACCTGACTTATGTTTGCACAATGAAGGAGTTTTTTAGTAATTGTCCGTTTTTAATGCATTATGAACTTGGTTTTAGACAACTTTTTTCAGGCAAAGATCCGGCATTAATTAGTGTGAGATATACAATAATTGCAAAAACCACAAAAAAGGTAATATGTGATATTTCTTTTCCGGAAAACGAGATTAATGTTGATGGTAATGATCCAGAATGGTATTGATTTATCGGAAAAACCGACGGAATAAAACAGTTTTCCAAAACAAAAAGAGCCGCTCGCGGCTCTTTTTTTATAAACATTTTAATTTATTGGATTTCTTTCCCCTCGATTGTAGGCGTTTCTATAATACAAATATCCGTCTTCGGAAATAAACGTCTCATTTTCCTCCGAACAATTTATAAAAGCTTTTACATAATACTCTATGTATTCATTTTCGTCTGTTCTTTTATAAAAATGACTTGCAACTCCAACGAAAACATAATCAATGTTTTTGCCGATATTTATATAAACATAAAAAGGCTGTGTGTCGATAACTTTGCTTTGATAATCAATTATAACGCTTTCTCCGATGATGTTAAATTTGATTCTACCACTCTTTGTTGAGATATGTGCAACATTCTTTCCGTCGTGCTGATCTGGAATAGTTACAGTGGCATCTGCGCCGCTCGCGTCGACTCTTATGTTTATAACTTCGTTATCTTTGTTATATGAAATTCCGTACTCATCGTATTCAGGCTCGCTTTCGAGAATGCACCCCGCAAGCGACAAGGCGACCGCCGCGAGCACGGCAAAACAGATCAGTTTTATTATTGTGTTTTTCATACGCACCCTCACTCGCCGAACACCGGCTCGCTGTTTGATTTATAATACAAAACGCCGTCTTTGCTGTAAAATACTTCGTTTTCTTCCGAGCAGTAGAAATACGTTTTTATCAAAAAGTATTCGTAGCTGATGTATCCGATGTACTTGTGATGTCTTTCCAGAATGTTTTCTTTCGGAAGTTCGATCTCTTTTATGTTTTTACCGATGTGAAAATAAACCGTATATACGGGCATATCCTCTTTGATGAAAATCGGATTGCCCGTAAATCGCCCGGAACCCAAGCCCACGCCGAAGTATTGACACGGATAATAAGACGGCTTACCTATTCCGGCGTACTCTTCGGGTATTTCGATCTCGCAGGAATCCCCTCCGAGATCGATGGGTATGCCGACGATTCTCTTTTCGTCCTCTCCGAGAAATTCGCCGTTTTCATCAAATCTCCCGACGGTTACGTATGTTAACTTGCCCATATTTTCGAAAAGATAATTGTCATCTAAATACCGATTTTTGTTTTTCAGAAAAATTCTTCCGTTTTCCGAGAATAACACTTTGTTCTCCGGAGAAATATTCCACATAATATTGACGTTGTATCGTATCAGTTTTCCGTCTTCGATCTCTTTATAAAAAATCGAACAATATTCATCTTTTCTTTTATTATTGTAATAGATCGACGTCATATTTTTTCCGACGTTTATATACAGATCGAATTTTCTTTCGTCAATTATCGTTTTTTCTTTTGCAACTTCGCTGCTGACTTTATAAACGGCAAACGTTTCGCTCTTTGGCTCTATATACAATAAACTCGGCGAGAACCGCGAGCCGGCGCTTGTGACATCATAGTGAAGTGTTTTCTTTAATTTCGTATCATATATTTCATATTCGTCAAGAATTGTCACTTCCGCGCTCTCGCCGCTCGCGTCAAAAGGAACGATACAAGCATAACCGTACTGATATGCTATTCCGTTTTCGTCATAGTACAACGAACGGTCGTCTTCGCTGCTGCACGAGGCGCGCGACAGGACAGACATAATCATCAAAGCAACAAACAAAAAAGACAGTTTTCTCATTTTTTCCTCCCAACGTCGTAGTGTATAATCATTATAACACTCATTTCACAAAATGTCAAGCTAATTTGACATAAAAATCGCTGTTGAATATCAATTTACGTTCGCGGCTCTTTTTTTGCGCGCCCGACAAAAGGGGGTGGGGGAAAAATGTCGGGCGCGCCGCGTGCGCCTTTTTTCGATTTTTTCGCATAAATCCTTGACAAGCGGGAAAAATTATGGTAAAATTCTCATTTGTAAAGGCATTGACGGAGAAAAAAGCCGCGTTTGTTTTTCAGAGAGTCTGCGGGAGGTGCGAGCAGACATACATACGGCGATTTCCGCTCCCGAGCCGCGCGCGACGAGCGCGACGTATGACTGCGTTAAGGTTTATGAGTTAAATTCAAGGTGGTACCGTGCTTACGCACCCTTGCTTATGCGGGGGTGCTTTATTTTTTGAAAAATTTTTCGGAGGAAAATTATGATAGACTTAAAGTTTTTACGTGAAAATCCCGATGTTGTAAAGCAGAACATCAAAAACAAATTTCAGGACGCAAAGCTCCCGCTCGTTGACGAGGTTATAGCGCTCGACGCGGAAAACCGCGCTACAATTCAGGAAGCAAACGACCTGCGCGCCGAGAAAAACAAATGCTCCAAAGCGATAGGCGCTCTTATGGCACAGGGCAAGCGCGACGAGGCGGAAGAAATGAAGAAAAAAGTCGCCGAGAGCGCTGCGCGCCTCGCCGAGCTTGAAGCGCTCGAACCCGAATACGAGGAAAAGATCAGAAAAATAATGATGCGCATTCCGAATATCATCGACAAGAGCGTTCCGATAGGCAAGGACGACAGCGAAAACGTCGAGGTTCAGCGTTTCGGGGAGCCGATCGTTCCCTCTTTTGAAATTCCATACCATGCAGACCTTTTTGAAACGTTCGACGGCATTGACCTTGACGGCGCGCGTCGCGTTGCGGGCAACGGATTTTATTATCTTATGGGCGACGTTGCTCGTATTCACAGCGCCGTTACCGCTTATGCGCGCGACTTTATGATAAACAAGGGATTCACGTACGTTATCCCGCCGTTTATGATCCGCGGAAGCGTCGCCGAGGGCGTTATGAGCCAAGGCGACATGGACGCCATGATGTATAAGATCGAAGGCGAGGACCTTTACCTCATCGGCACGTCCGAGCATTCGATGATCGGGCGTTTCTGCGATCAGATAATCGCCGAGGAAACACTGCCGCAAACGCTGACGTCGTTCTCCCCTTGCTTCCGCAAGGAAAAGGGCGCGCACGGCATCGAGGAGCGCGGCGTTTACCGCATACATCAGTTTGAAAAGCAGGAAATGATCGTTATATGTAAGCCCGAGGACGCAATGGATTGGTACAACAAAATGTGGAGCTACAGCGTTGAATTCTTCCGCTCGCTCGACATTCCCGTCCGCCAGCTCGAATGCTGCTCTGGCGATCTGGCCGACCTGAAAGTCAAATCGTGCGACATCGAGGCATGGTCGCCGCGCCAGCAGAAATATTTTGAGGTTTGCTCCTGCTCAAACATGGGCGACGCACAGGCAAGACGCCTGAAAATGCGCGTCAAGGGCGCGGACGGCAAGATGTATCTTCCTTTCACGCTCAATAACACAGTCGTCGCACCGCCGAGAATGCTCATCGCGTTCTTTGAGAACAACCTTAAAGCCGACGGCACGGTCACAATTCCGGAAGCGCTCCGCCCTTATCTCGGCGGCATGACGGAGATCAAGAGAAAATAATATAAGCGCATAAATAAAGAACGGCGTGTGTCCGCCGTTCTTTATTTTAAGTTGAAATTCCCTTGTTCGATCTTGTATAACAAATGAATGGATTACTTTTTCTTGTCGAAAAGTAACACAAGACCGTTTACTATGAGTACTCCGCCTATTATGTAGAATATCCACGGTAATGAGAAGCCAAAGAGCTGCGGCGCGACAAGCGCAAGACCGACGATGACCGTCAGCACAAACGCAAGGATCGTGAATATATTCTTCGGTGATGAGAAAAATGTCATGATCGCGTTGAGAATGAGAAGTACGCCGAGAGCTATGAGCGCGTATGCGCTGAGCGCGGGTATAACTCCGCAAAGAATGAGTGCTGCGCCGATGATTATCTTGACAATTCCCGTGATCGTCTCTTTGTTTTTGATAATGTCGAAAAGTCCCTGAAGAATAAAGAGAGCGCCGGCAACTATCATTATCCAATCAATAAGAGCGGCCTGTTTGATAATGAAAAGCACGCCGATTGCAATGTATGCGACAGCCGTCAGAAATGATGAAAGAGCGCTTTTACTTTTTGCCATTTTGATGTCCTCCGTTTATTGATTTTTTTGATCGAATAGGTGAATTTTCCCTGCCTTTATTATATACGCATAAAACCCGAATTTCAACAAAAAAATCACTTTTCTT
>JAFXWT010000093.1 GCA_017542695.1 Clostridia bacterium | reverse complement strand
GGATGTAATATGTCAAAAAGAAAGACGCATGAACAATTCATCGAAGAACTCCGAGAAGTTGATCAATCAATTGAGGTGTTGGATCAATACAAAACTGCAATAACCAAAATGCATGTTAGGTGTTCTGTATGTGGTCATTTGTGGGAGACCAACCCCAGTTCTCTTTTACTTGGGAGAGGATGCCCAGAATGTGGAAAAAAGAAAATAGGAAATGCATTGAGAAAAAGCAATGCAGATTTTGTCTCTGAACTGTATGCGATCAATCCAGATATAGTACCATTAGAAGAATACACAGGGAATCGCGGAAAAATGTTGTTACATTGCAATTGCTGTGGAAATGAATGGAAATCGACTCCTCATGATTTACTCTCTGGACATGGATGCCCAAAGTGTGGCTATGAAAGGCAGAAGAATGCTCAAAGACGGTCAAATAAAGATTTTTTATTACAATTAAATACAGTGAATCCTAATATTACGGTATTGGATGAATATGTTAATAACCACACCAAGATTAGATTTCAATGCAAAGAATGTGGAAAAATTTGGACGACTGTACCTAATAGTGTTTTACTGGGACATGGGTGTCCCAAATGTGCACGATCATCGACATCTTTTCTAGAACAAGTAATTCTATATGCATTTAGTCAAGCATTAGGTGAAAAATGTGTGATTTCAAGAGACAGAAATCTTATAGGAATGGAATTAGATGTAGTGATTCCTTCATTAAAAATTGCCTATGAACCTGGAAGTTGGGCATGGCATTATAATAAAAAAACAAGAGATTTAGAAAAAAGAAACCGATGTGAAGAAAAAGGCTATCGATTAATTTCTATTTATACGAATTATAAGAAGAGCGGATCTCCGTTTGATTCGGATTGTTATACATTTCCGATTAATCTTGGTAATTCTAATTGGAAAGAGACGAGAAACTTTGTCAATAAACTTTTGTATGAGCATGGAATTGATTTGAAGGAAGAACAATGGGAAAAAGTGCGAACTTCAGCATTAGAGGATAGCAGGAGAAAAACACATGCCGAATATATAGATGAACTGCAAATAGTTAATCCCAGTATAAAAGTGTTAGGAAAGTACTGTGATAATTCAGTTAAGGTAGATTACGAATGTTTAATATGTGGAAAAAAATGGAGAGCATTGCCAGGAAGTGTATTATCAGGACATGGATGCCCAGCATGTGGAATGCGCCGTACTTTAGATGCAATTCGTAAAACACATGACCAATTTGTGTCAGAGATGAATAATATAAATCCCAAGATAATAATCTTAGGAAAATATTCAGGAAACAAACAAAAGCTGCTTTGTAAATGTACGGATTGTGATAATCAATGGGAAATGACTCCGCAGAATCTTCTGAAAGGACAGGGATGCCCTAAATGCGGGAGAATACGAGTGGCAAATAAAAACAGAAAAACTCATGACCAATTTGTATCAGAACTACAACAAAAGAATCCTACAATTATTGTCCACGGGAAGTATATTGATAGCTCTACTAAAATTGAAGTGGAATGTGGAGTATGTAAATATATATGGTATGCAAACCCTATGACAATTCTGTCTGGACATGGATGTCCAAACTGTGCGGGTTCAATGAAAAAAACAAATATGCAGTTCAAGGCAGAGTTAAAGCAAAAATTACCTAATATTGAATCAATAGATGAGTATTTGTCCGCAAACAAAAAGATAAGGGTTCGATGTAGTATATGTGGCTATGAATGGTTAGTTAGACCACATGATCTTCTAAGAAGCAAAGGTTGTCCTATCTGTAGAAGAAATAATAGAGAAAAACATATAAAATGATTAAAGGATAGATATCTTCCCTCATACCTCAATATTTCTGATATATTCTAAGACTCCATAAGAAATAATAAAAACTTTCAACATAAAAGGCAAGGAGAAAAAATGGAACTGATACAGAGTTTTTCGGTCGATCATACGCGGATCGTACCCGGCATATTTTTAAGCAGAGCCGATCGGCTGGGCGACTATACGGTCACGACATACGATATTCGGCTCAAAAGACCGAACAGGGAGCCCGTCATCGACGTCGCGGCGATGCATTCGCTCGAGCACATCATAGCGACGTTTCTTCGCAACGATCCCGATTGGAAAGACGAGATCATTTATTGGGGACCGATGGGATGCCTTACGGGGTTTTATCTCATACTCAAAGGCGACCGCGCGCCGCGCGAGCTTTACGATCTTGTTCTTGCGGCGTTCATGTCGGTCGGAGACGCTTCCGAAGTGCCCGGCACTTCTCCCGAAAGCTGCGGGCATTACCTTATGCACGATCTTGAAATGGCAAAATGGTATGCCGCGGAATTCGTCGACTATCTCAAAGAAAACGCCTCAAACGGCGACATATTTGAATATCCCAGGGCAACGCGGTTTGAAACCGACGAGGGAAAGAAATTTTTCGATTCATAATGAGCGTGGCGGGAATCCTCCGTTGTTTACGGATCGTAGGGCTCTCATACAGGCGGGGAGATATTTGACGATGCCCGGCTGCAAAAACAGAGACAGGGTATCGTTCCGCGCGACACGTTTATAAAACATTCTAAGGGGTCAGACAAATGAAAAGAGGAAAAAAAGTCATCATTGTTTTTGCGTCCGCTCTTGCGGTGGTCATTGCGATCTTCGCAGCTGCGATAATAAGGACGAACATATTCAACTCGGCGTCGCACCAAGCGGTTTTTGAAGGAGACGAGCTGTTTCATTCCGACGGTAACGACCGAAACGTTACTGTCGTCGCCGTGCCGAGAAACAGCACGTGTGGCAAAATATTCGATTTCAACAACGAAGGTCTGACGGAGAACAACTATCAGGCCTATACATACGACTTCACCGTTTCCAACAACACGAAGGACGAAATAAAAAAGTTTTCATTCAAGCTGACTTTCAGCCATGACGCGTATCTCGCGTCGGCGTGGAACGGCGCTCTTGAGATCCACCAGAACGTCAAGGGCGGCGAGCTTGTCGCAACGATCCCCGATCTCCGCGACTTTAACCCCGACGATTACGCGCTTGAGTTTTACAAAGCGGACGGCGAGCCGTTTGTTGTGATGAAAGCGGGAGATTATCTCGTTTACATCCCGAGCGTGACGACGAACGCTCTCGAAATGCCGATCAAGCCCGGCGAGGGAACGACGCCCGGCATCATCATGTACGTCGAAATTGGACAGAGCATCGAGGATTCGAAGCTCGAGATAGAATACACGTTCCACAGACTGCTCACAAAAGACGTTTTGTTCTGGGTCTCCGTCGTCGGAGCGGTGATCTGGTTCCTTGCTCTCATCGTCGTAGTCATCACATCGCTGCAGATCAAAAAATATAAAGCGCGTCACGAACGCGACAATGAGATCATCAATGAGTCGATCGAAACGTTTACGGAATTCATCGACGCGAAGGACCCGTACACAAACGGTCACTCAAAGCGCGTCGCCATTTATACAAAGCTCATCGCCAAGGAAATGGGATACGAGGGCGAAGAGCTTGACAGGATTTATTACATCGCCCTGCTCCACGACTGCGGCAAGATCGGCGTGCCTGACAGCATTCTCGGCAAGCCGGGCAAACTGACGGACGAAGAATTCGAGATCATCAAATCGCACACGGTGCGCGGCGGCGAGATCCTTTCGAGCTTCAAGAGTCTTAAAAACGTAGGCGAGGGCGCGCGCTATCACCACGAAAGATACGACGGCAAGGGATACCCCGAGGGACTCGCGGGCGAGAACATACCTCTCATTGCGAGAATGATCTGCGTCGCGGACTCGTTTGACGCGATGAATTCCAACCGCGTATACAGAAAACGACTCCCGAGCGAATATATAATCAGCGAACTTGAAAACAACAAGGGCGAGCAGTTCGACCCGAAGATCGCCGATATCATGCTCGGGCTGATCAAGGACGGAAAAATAAAAATCGGAGAATAAGAACACCGCCGTGCCGCCGCATGAGGAGCGCCTCCTTTGTGCAGGTTGTCGGAATAAATCCGACGGATTGGATAATTTCGTGAAAGCGCGACGGCAAAATAAAGAAAAAAATATTCACATCAAGATTAATCGACATAAGAGGTTCAAATGAAAAAAGAAAAGCGGAAGATCAGTATAATCTTCGAGGTCGCGGTGCTGTTTCTGATCGGAGTCATACTGACGGGAACGCTTACATACGTAAACGAATATCAACTATCCGACCAGAACGTCAAAAAACAGATGGAGCTCCACGCAGCGGAAATTGCGAACGAAACAAAGCAAGCCGTCATGGAGTATCCGACATATTATTGGCTCATCAAGTATTGGTACACGCACTCGGACACGATGGATATCGAATACGACGCCGTTATGAGCAGCGAATCGGAGACTGCGAAAAAATGCCGCGTCTTTTCCGAGAGGCATCCCGATCTCGATTTAAGATACCTGAGCGATCTTGACTGTGTGAGACTGCCGGAGGAAGATCAGAAGCTGTATGCCGAGATCGCATACTCATGGCTGCTCACGAGGGTCAACCAGATAAAGCGGTCGTATCACGTGGATTACCTTTTCTGCGTCATATCCGAGGCGCCGTTTGAAAAACAGTTCTTCCTGTTCAGCGGAGCGGAGCCCGGCGCCGTGCGCGGCACGGGATATGAGGAAGCTTATCTGCTCGGAGTGACCGTATCCGTCAACGAAAGTCAGACGAGGGCGATGGTCGAGGCAAAACAAAAATCAAATCACCTCGCCGACGCCGGAAAATACGTCGATTATTATTCGATAATGTGCACGTTTGACGGGCACAGCGTCATCATCGGTCTGACTTATGACCTGTCGCAGCTCATATCGGATATCGAAACTCAGACGCTGAGGGGCTCGACGCGAGCGATACTGAATCAGTTCGTCCTTTCGGTCATTTGCCTTGTGCTGATATTGCTGTTCGTCGTTCGCCCGCTGAAAAAAGTTCAGGCGGATGTGCGTAATTACAAACAGACGAAGGACAGCGACGCCGTAATGGCGGAGCTGTCGAAGATCAGATCAAAGAACGAGATCGGCGAGCTTGCGGGCGACGTTTCCGAAATGGTGAATGAGATCGTCGATCACATGGATAAGCTGAACGCGATCACAGCTGAAAAGGAGCGCATCGGCACAGAGCTTTCGCTGGCGACGCAGATACAGGCGGATATGCTCCCGAACACGTTCCCCGCCTTCCCCGACAGATGTGATTTTGATATTTTTGCGTCGATGGATCCCGCGAGGGAGGTCGGCGGCGACTTCTACGATTTCTTCCTCGTTGACGACGATCATCTGTGCCTTGTGATGGCGGACGTTTCGGGCAAAGGCGTTCCGGCAGCGCTGTTCATGATGGCGTCGAAGATCATCCTCGCCAACAATGCGATGATGGGAAAATCGCCGGCGCAGATACTGACGGATACAAACGCCGCCATTTGTTCGAACAACCGCGAGGAGATGTTCGTCACCGTCTGGCTCGGCATTCTCGAGTTTTCGACAGGCAAGCTCGTCGCGTCGAACGCGGGGCACGAATATCCGATGATCAAAAAGCCCGACGGAAAATTTGAAATATTCAAGGACAAACACAAGCTCGCTGTCGGCGCCATCGACGGGATAAAATACGTCGATTATGAGATTTCACTCGAGCCCGGCTCAAAATTGTTCCTTTACACAGACGGGGTCCCCGAGGCGACGAACGCAGAGACCGCCATGTTCGGCATGGAGCGACTGCTCGACGCGCTGAACAGCGATCCCGACGCGTCTCCGAGACAGATCCTCGCGCGCGTTCGAGGCGCCGTCGACGGTTTTGTCAAGGACGCGGTGCAGTTCGACGACTTGACGATGATGTGCGTCGAATACATGGGAAAAAACAATAATCAAAATACAACAAAGGAAAGCGAGACATAACAAATGGATGACTGGAAAAAAATCGTCATCGTCGGGCTCGTCGCGGCGACATTTATCGTAGTTGCGTTGTTTATGTTCCTGAGAAAGCGGAAGATAAAGAAAAACGGACTGACGGCGACGGCCGTAGTCACGCATATAGAGGAAAGGGAAAGCTATGATTCGGACACAGGCACAACGGTAAACTACGAGTATTACGTGACGTACTTCACTGCCGACGGCGAGACGGTCGATGCGCGACTCGACAATCCGCCGCGCCGCACGAACGTCGGCGATCAGCTCAAAATAAAATATCTGCCCGAAAAGCCGCATTACGTCGTGGCGATAAAGGAAAAGAATAAAGACAATGGCGCTGAAGCTCATTAAACTCACGAAAGAATATAAGAACGCGCTCGGCAAAACGATCGACGAAAGGAACTTAAAATGAAAAGCGAATACATAGCTTATTGCGGGCTCGACTGCGTTAAATGCGACGCTTACACAGCGACGGTAAACAACGACGACGCGCTGCGCGAAAAAGTCGCCAAGGAATGGTCAGAGTTAAATCACGTTACGATCACGCCGGAAATGATAAACTGCGAGGGCTGCCGTCTTGACGGAAAGAAAACGCCGTTCTGCGCGTCGCTCTGCCCGATACGCCGGTGCGCGGCAGGCAAAAAATACGAGACTTGCGGCGACTGCGCCGCGCTTGACTCGTGCAAGACGGTGGAAATGATAACAAAGCATAACGATTTTGCGCTCGATAACCTGAAGGGGTAACAGAGATATCAGATAGTCGAAAAGACGGACGGCTTTTTGCAGATCGACGAAGTGCCGAAGTCGTGGTCGCCCGAGGACTGAGAACGAGAGGTATAAAATGGACAAAAACATCGTGATCCGCGGCGAAAGAAAAGAAGAACACCGCGCTGTCGAAGAACTGATACGCGAATCGTTCTGGAACGTGTACCGACCCGGATGCCTTGAGCACTACGTGATGCACGTGCTCCGCGACGATCCGGCGTTCATCCCGGAGCTTGACTTCGTTATGGAAAAGGACGGGGCGCTCATCGGGCAGAATATGTTTATGAAAACGGTGATCGACGCGGACGACGGGCGCGTCGTCGACGTGCTGACGATGGGACCGATATGCATCGCTCCCGAACTGAAACGGCGGGGATACGGCAAGATCCTGCTCGACTATTCGCTTGAAAAGGCGGCGGAAATGGGATACGGCGCCGTACTGTTTGAGGGCAACATCAAGTTTTACGGACACAGCGGATTCGACTACGCGGAAAAATTCGGCATCAGATATCACGACTTGCCCGATGGCGCGGATCAGTCGTTTTTCCTCTGCCGCGAACTGATCGCCGGATATCTCGACGGGGTGACGGGAGTATACCGAACGCCCGCGGGATATTACGTCGACGAAGGCGAGACGGAAGAATTCGACAAGAGTTTTCCGAAAAAAGAAAAGCTCGTTTTGCCCGGGCAACTGTTCAAATGATAAATAATTCGACAAGGAGATATATACAATGAAAAAAACAAACGAACAAGTGAGAATACAGGATGATCTGTTCCAGAGTGTCAACGGCGAATGGATAAAAAAAGCCGTCATCCCGAACGATCTGCCGACGACGGGCAGCTTTGTCTGCCTCGATCAAGACGTTGAAAAAACGCTGACGGCTGACCTTGACGCGTTCGCTGACGGAACGAAAAAGATCGAAATGCCTGTGCTCGAAAACGCCGTCCGTCTGTATAAAAAGGCGCTCGACGAGGACGCGCGTGAAAAGGACGGCGTCGCGCCCGCCCTGCCCCTGCTCGAAAAGATAAAGAATATCAAGAGCATCGACGAGCTGAATGCTCGCTCGACGGAGCTTGTTCTTGATGGTATAACGTTGCCGTTCACGCTCGAAATAACAGAGGACGTTCGCGACACGTCGCGCCGCGCGCTTTCGCTGCTCGACCCGGACATCATCCTTCCCGACAAGGCGCTTTACGACAACAAGGTCGCAAAGCTGATGATGATGAAGATTTACAAGAAGATGGTCGCTTCACTGCTTAAACTCACGCCCCTGAGCAAAAAAGAGCAAAAGCAGTATCTGTGCGACGCCATTGCATTTGACGACATTCTGCGCAAGAAAGTAAAAAGTCCGACGGAAATGGCCGATTATGTGAAATTGTTTAACCCGACGACGCTCGACGACGCGGCGAAATCGATGAAGCCGTTTGATCTCGCGGCGCTCATCGGCGGTATTTACGGCGATAAAACTCCCGATATGATCAATCTCGGCAACCCCGCGTTCATCAAAGAATTCGGCGAGATACTGAACGACGACACATTCGTGCTGTTCGTTCACTGGTCTTACGTCAACACGCTTCTTTCCTGTGCGCCCGCACTCTCAAAGAAGATATCCGACCTTTCAAAAGAGTATATGAGAAAGCTCACCGGCATCAAGGAGGCCGCGCCGATCAAAAAGGATTCTTACCGCCTCGTTTCGTCCGTCTACAGCGAGCCGATAGGCGTTTACTACGGACGCACGTATTTCGGCGAGGAAGCGAAGCGCGACGTTACCGAGATGACGCAGAAGATCATCGATACGTACAAGCTCCGCGTAGAAAAGAACGGTTTCCTTGAAGCGGCGACAAAGGAAAGGGCGATAAAAAAGCTGTCGGCGATCAAGATAAAAATGGGCTATCCCGACAAATACGACGAGTTTTACGACACGCTCGCTGTCGAAGAGGGCGACTGCTTCTTCGAAGCAATGATGAAAATAAAAAAAGCGAAAATCCGTCACGAGCTTGAAAAGCTCTGCGAGCCGACGGACTTTACGAAATGGGCAATGCCGGGACACATGGTTAACGCCAGCTACGATCCGTTCAAGAACGACATCACTTTCCCCGCTGCGATCCTTCAAAAGCCGTTTTATGACCTGAGTCAGTCAAAAGAGGAGAACCTCGGCGGTATCGGCGCCGTCATCGGTCAGGAGATTTCGCATGCTTTCGACAACAACGGCTCGCATTTTGACGAAAAAGGCAATATGAACGACTGGTGGAATGAAGAGGACTTCAAGAAGTTCGAGGAGCTGACCGAGAAAATGGTCAGACAGTACGACGGGATCGATTTCCACGGCGGCAAAGTCAACGGGCGGCTCGTCGTTTCCGAAAACATCGCCGACAACGGCGGCATGGCGGTGACGATAGAGATAATGCACACGCTGGAAAACCCCGATTTCAAAAAATATTTCATAAACTGGGCCAAGATCTGGTGTCGCAAGGCACAGGAGGGGTACATAAAACTTCTGCTGAGAATGGATGTTCACTCCCCCGCCGAACTTCGCGCGAACATCACGCCGAGAAACTTCGGCGAATGGTATGAGGCGTTCGACGTGAAATCCGGCGACGGGATGTATATTGAAGAAAGCGAGAGAATCTCCATCTGGTAAAACCGCGCAAAACGCCGACATTGATATTACGGAGGGCAAATATTTTGAAAAAGAAAAGCTTTGGAAATTTCCTGCTTTTTTGCGGGCTGAGGAAAGATGAATTTCTCGGCGTCCGCGAATTGATATGGGAAAGGAACTTAAAAATACTCAAAATAACGTCGATATCGAGCGTCGTAATGAGCGTGTTTTTCCTTATCTTTAACAGGTTGACAGGTTCGGAAATTTGGATCCCGTATTTGTTTCTCGCCATCGGCAGCACTTTCGTAACGCTGATCATTTTCCTGAAAAGGACGAAACCGCTGTGGCTCGATATACTGCTTTGCTATCTCGAAATTTTGTTTGTCTGCATCTACGCGGGAATACTGAGCGTTCAGGAGTCGAATGCCGCGCTCCCCGCTACGAGCCTCATTGTGTTCATCGCGCTGCTGCCGATGAGCATCGACGACAGACCGATCAGAATGTATTTATTCATGCTCGGCGAGTCGGCGCTGTATCTGCTCATTGCGTCGGGCGTCAAGTCGACGCAGGCATTCAGACTCGACGTCATAAACGTCATCACGTTCTGCGTCATAGGCATGCTGTTCTATGCCGTTATATGCGCCAGAAACGTGCGCGAGATATATCAGAACGCGAAAGTCGAGAAAGTACAGAGCGGAGTCATTCGCTCGCTTGCGACAGTCGTCGAGGAACGCGACGAGAACACGGGCGGTCACATTCAGCGCACCGAGGACTACGTCAAGATGCTGATCGAAAAGATGAAAAGGAACGACAAGTTCAAGAAGATACCCGATCAGTTCTACAAGAACGTCATCCTCGCCGCGCCGATGCACGACGTCGGAAAGATAAAAATACCCGATACGATACTCAACAAGCCCGCGCGACTCACCGAAAAAGAAACTGAGGTGATGAAGCTCCATACCGTTTACGGCGCTGAAATACTCGGCAAACTGCTGACGCGCGAGGAAGATCCCGAATACTTCGATATCGCGCAGAACGTCGCAAAATATCACCACGAGCATTATGACGGGACAGGATATCCCGACGGACTTAAAGGCGACGACATCCCGCTCGAAGCGCGCATAATGGCGCTTGCAGACGTTTACGACGCGCTGACGTCCGACAGAATCTACAAAAAAGCGTACCCGAACAGCATGGCACGCGAAATACTGAAGGAAAGCGCGGGAACGCAGTTCGACCCCGATCTGTGCGAGCTATTCCTCGAAAATACGGACATCGGCCCAAAGAAAAGGATTTTCAGAATCAATCCTTGAAATGCAAATCACAAAACTCCCTCGATAATGACGACGGATTTTTCAGGAGGATATTTTCAAATGCTTGATTACTTCATAAACTATGCGGGAGCGAATTTTGTATGTTTTATCATCTTCGGTATAATGCTCGCGCGCGACATGTTCAACGTAGACAGGCAGGAAAAGCAGATAAAGTTCGATCACTCGCTCATTGCATTCATGCTTTATTTCGTTTCCGATTCAGCATGGGCGGCGGTCATCGCGGAAATAATCCCGAAAACGCGCTTTACTGTTTTGCTGACAAACTTTCTGAACTACATTATACTTGCGATGATAACTTACACGTGGCTCCACTATGTAATGGCGGTAGAGCAGATTGCCAACAGGGATCGGCGGCTGCACAAATTTGCAACAATGTTCCCGCTTGTCGTTTCTACCGTCGCCATGTTCGTTATATATATCCACTCGCCGGAAGCACTCATCGATGAAGCGCTGAAACCGATGCCGATATCGACGGCACTGCTCAGCATTGTGCCGATAATATACATCGTCGCCGTGCTGTTCTATGCGCTGCGAAAGGTAAAAAACGAAGTCAACCGACAGGAAAAAAGACGGCATTTATATATCGGATTTTTCCCGCTTATCCTCATTTTGGGCGGTATGCTTCAGATCATGCTCCTCCCGAAGACGCCGATATTCTGCTTTTCGTGCGTGATACTGATGCTCATTTTCTACATTCAGCAGATGGAGATGCGGATATCCATCGACCCGCTCACAAAGCTGAACAACCGCGGTCAGTTGCTCCTGTACACTTCGCAAGAGTTCGGCTCGAACAAGGAAGATAAAAAAACGGTCGTCATGATGATCGACATAAACGACTTCAAAAAGATCAACGACACTTTCGGTCACGCGGAGGGCGACCGCGCGCTCATCATCCTTTCGGATGCGCTCCGAAACGCGACGAAAAACATCACTTTCCGAACGTTCATCGGCAGGTACGGCGGAGATGAATTTGTGCTCATCGCACATCCGACGGAGGGGAGAGAACTCGTAACGCTCATTGACGATATACGCACTCAGATAAAGGAACTGTGCGAAAAAAACGAGACGAAGTACGTCCTTTCCGTCGGGATCGGCTACGACGAGCTCATCGGCGGGCAGGACACGTTCCAGAAATGCCTTCAGCGTGCTGACAAAAAGCTTTACATAGACAAAGAACACATGAAAATGAACGGCAAAACGACCGTTTGCAAATAAAAATATGATTTTCAAAAAAAGAATAACGTCGCTTGAAAAGCTGACGCTGTCACTCAGCGGGATGTGCGAGGCGCATGAGTACGAGATCGTGACGCGCGGGGAAACGGCGACCGTCACACGTTACGGTCGCATATTCGGAAATGACATTCACGAGCGCAAGCCCGAAACGTCCGTCGTGCTCGATACCGCCGCGGTCATAAAAACGCTGAACGGGTTCGGCGTTTACAAATGGGACGGTTTCAACGGAAAACGCCCCCGCGGGCTCCTTGACGGCACCGATTTTACCCTCTGCGCCGCGGTGAACGGAGGAAAGGAAATAACGGCGCACGGCTCGCAGAATTTCCCGAGCGGGTTTCACGACCTTTGTTCGTGGTTTTACGAAGTGCTGAAAAACGCAGACCAAGCGGACAACAAAAGAGACGACCACGGTAATAATTGATTTTTACCCGACAATTACGTGATGACATTCGGGCTTGTCGGACTTTTGACAATAATCCGGATAAGCGCGCATATATCGACAAGAAATAAAATGCTCGAAAAAGGAACAGCCGTTCATTACAGAGCGGACTCGGGAAAATGAAAAAGCGGCACGGTCTCGCTATGCGCGCCTGCACGGGCGACGACTTTCCCTCTCCGTACGAGAAATGAAAAAACGGAAAATCAATCACAGAACCGCAAAGCGACGGTTTTGATATCCCGCGCGGACTTCGACGCGATGATAAGAAACAAGGAGAATACAATGAACGCAAATCAAAAGAAAAGACGAGCTGAAAAAAGAGCGCTGACGGCGCTTCTCATCATAGCGGCGATACTGCTGCTATACGTCGGATTCTGTTTTATTTCAAATCACGTGTTACACGGCGAATTTATGAAAAATACGGAGAAACTCGGAAAGATACCCGATCTGCTCGGCGGGTTCACTCCGCAGGGAATGACGGCTGTCGAGGGGACGGACGTATATATGATCTGCGGATATCTGTCGGGCGACGCAAATTCGCGCATTTACCGCTATGACGCGGACGGAAAGATCGTGAAAATACTCCTCGAATACGAAAACGGCAAGGCGTATTCGGGGCACGCGGGCGGTTTTACCGCCGCGGGCGAATACATATATATATCGAACGCATCGAAGATCTTCGTGCTTCGCACCGATGACGTTCTGAACGCGAAAAGCGGCGACACGGTGAGATTTATCGGTCGATTTGAAGTACCGTGCCGCGCCTCGTTCTGCTCGTCCGACGGGACGACGCTCTACGTCGGCGAGTTCCACGCCGACGGGTACGATACCGAAGCCGACCACAAGATTTTAACGGCGAACGGCACATACGAGGCGATGGTATTCGGCTACACGCTGTCGGATAGCGGCGAGCTTGGCGTGCTCGATACGAAAACTCCGCATGTCGCGTATTCGGTATGCGACAAAGTTCAGGGCTTTGCCGTGATCGGCGGCGAGACTGCGGCGCTCTCTTGCTCACACGGGCTTAATGCGTCGGAGCTTAAAACTTACGACGTCACGGGCGAAGCTGACGCGACGTTCAAGATCGGAGAACACGACGTTCCTCTCTATCTGCTTGACAAGAACCGCGAAAAGACCGTTATCGGCATGCCGCACATGAGCGAGGATATCGAATACAGAAACGGGGCGCTTTACATCGTCTTTGAATCTGCCGTGCGGAAATACGGCGCGGGCGTGCTCCCATGCTCTCTGTTCAATGTGATAAAGTATAAATTCTGACATTGATTTCTCTGCGATCAAAATAAAACAACAGGGTAAGCTATGGAGCTTGAAAAGAACGGCGGCGACGTCAACACATAAGGAGAATAAATAATGTATTTCGACCCCAAAACAAATAAATTCCCCTACCCCGTCGAAACCGATCATCATTACCTTGTCGTAAAGAAAAACGACGGCACGGTTTTTGACGAAAACTATCCGTACATCGACACGTCACGCGCGTTCCGCTTAAAACAATTTCTGACGCGCATCGCGCTGAACATTCTCGCCTTTCCGCTGATGAAAATACGCCTCGGGCTGAAGATAAAAGGACGGGAAAACATAAAAAAATACCGCGACGTGATCGGGCGCGGCGTCGTTTCGTGCGCGAATCACGTTCATATGTGGGATTATCTTGCCGTGATGTGCGCTGTCAGACCGCACAAAACGAACATTCTCGCATGGGGGCCGAATATCAGCGGCGAAAACGGAAAAATGATACGTTCCGTCGGCGGAATACCGATCCCGGATAAAAGCGTTCGCGCGACGGGCGCGTACATAAAGGCGGTGAAAAATCTGCTTGACGGCGGCGGCTGGCTCCACATTTACGCCGAGGGTGCGATGTGGGAGTATTACGCGCCGATCCGTCCGTTCAAGCGCGGCATCGCGTATTTTTCTCGGATTTGCGAAAAGCCGATAATCCCACTCGGATTTTCGTATCGTGAGCCGGGGTGGATAAGAAAGCATATTTTCGGGCAGATCGCAAAATTCACGCTCACCATAGGCGAGCCGATATTCCCCGATCTGACGCTTCCGAAAAAGGAAATGGAGGAAGATATTATACGTCGGGCGCATGCGGCTGTGTGCCGTCTTTCCGGGATCGAGCCGACGGAAAATCTCTATCCGCCCGTGTTCGATAATTCGCGCCGCGTCGACTACTACACCGACACCTACGGCGTGGGGTATAAAGGATCGCATTGAGGTATATTATGAAGAAAGTCAAGATCACGGCGATGTGCCGTGCGGAGCATCCCGAGCTTATCAAAAAATATGAAAACCCGATCGCGCACGCTTGCGACACGGAGATCGGGCAGGAGTTCTTGTCGATCGACGGAAAGAAACCCGACGGGCTTTGCGGCGAGGCGTGGAGCTGCATGGAAAAATTTGTCGTCGCGCTCGCCGAGGGCGGCGGCAACTTCTTTGACGGGTGGATGAATAACCCCCATTCCGCGATGGTATCGTGCAACGACGGGTTCAGACCGGTAAGCTTTTACATCGAAGCTATCGAAAACGAGGATAAATGAAAACGGCTTATTTTGCGGGCGGATGCTTTTGGTGCATCACTCCGATACTGAAAAACACGGCGGGAGTTTTGTCGGTCATCAGCGGGTATTCGGGCGGAACGGAAGTAACGCCGAGCTACGAGGACGTCAAGGCGCAGAAAACAGGTCATCGAGAAACCATCTCCGTCGACTACGACGATAAAACCGTTTCGTTCGGCGAGCTTCTCGACGTTTTTATCGGCTATGTAGACCCGTTTGACGATGGTGGGCAGTTCATCGACAGAGGTCGGTCGTATACGCTCGCCGTTTATTATCAAAATGAGGAAGAAAAGAGCATCACCGAACACGCGATCCGCGCTCTCGAAGAGCGGTCGGGCAGGAAAGTATACATTTCGATCGAGCCGTTTTTATCTTTCTATCCGGCGGAAGAATATCATCAGGACTATTACATAAAGCACCCGAAAGAATTTGAGGAAGAACTGAAAAACTCCGGCAGAGCTTGATTTTTCAGTTTTATACAAATGAATAAAAACAAAATATACAGAGGTGTAAAATGAAAAAAATCGCTATTATTACGGGCGCGTCGAGCGGCATCGGAAAGGTGTTCGCAACGACGCTGTCGCGCCACGGAGAATACGACGAAGTTTGGGCGATCGCGCGGAACGCCGTGCGGCTCGACGCGCTGAAAGAAGTCGTGCCGTTCCCCGTAAAACCGATATCGCTCGATCTTTCAGACGCGTCTTTCATCGAAAAGATGAAAGAAATGCTCGAAGAGGAAAAGCCGAATGTGAAGATCCTCATCAACTGCAGCGGATACGGCAAATTCGAGGCAACCGAAAAGGTGCCGATAGAAGACAATCTCGGAATGATCGACCTCAACTGCCGTGCGCTGACCGCGATGACGCTGATCACCCTTCCCTATATGGAAAAAGGCGCGGAGATCATCGAGATCGCGTCTGTCGCGGGTTTTCAGCCGATACCGTATATCAATATTTACGGCGCGACGAAGGCGTACGTGCTTTCTTTCAGCCGCGCGCTGAACAGAGAACTCAAGGGGCGCGGCATCCGCGTGCTCGCGGTTTGCCCGTTCTGGACGAAAACGGCGTTTTTTGACCGCGCGATAAAAAAAGACGAGAACGCTGTCGTTAAAAAATTCGTCGCAATGTACGAGCCGGAGTTCATCGTTGAAAAAGCGTGGCGCACGCTTGAAAAATCGAAGCGCGATTTCGTCGTGCCCGGATTCAAGGCAAAAATGCAGGTGCTGGCTGTAAAAATACTGCCACACAGCGCCGTCATGAGCGTATGGCAGAGCCAGCAAAAACTGAAATGACGGACGCTTTCTCCTGCTGCACGCTGTGTCCGCGGAACTGCAAGGTCGACAGGCACGAGCGCGCTGGGTATTGCGGCGAGCGCGATGTTCTGCACGTTTCGCGCGCCGCGCTGCACTTCTGGGAGGAGCCGTGCATCTCAGGCATACGCGGGAGCGGCACGGTGTTTTTCGTCGGATGTGCGCTCCGTTGCTCGTACTGCCAGAACTACGACATTTCGCGCTCACACGGCGGCGGGGAGATATCGGTCGCGCGGCTGTGCGAGATATTCTTTGAGCTGAAAGAAAAAGGGGCGCACAACATAAATCTTGTCACGCCGTCCCACTTTACGCCGCTTATAATAGAGGCGGTAGACGCAGCGAGGTCGCGCGGGTTCGATCTCCCGTTCGTATGGAATTCGAGCGGGTACGAAAGTGTTGAAACCATCGGAATGCTCGAAGGATATATCAATATTTTTCTCCCCGACTTCAAATACTTTTCTCCCGACACCGCCGCCGCGTATTCCGCGGCGCGGGACTATCCGTCGGTCGCAAAAGCGGCGCTCGACAAAATGGTGATGATCGCGGGCGAGCCGCGATTTGACGGCGACGGAATGATGACGCGCGGCGTCATCGTGCGCCATCTCGTGCTGCCCTCTCACGTTGCGGAATCAATCGAAATATTGAAATATTTGAATATGACATACAGGAACGGTATCTTTGTCAGTATAATGAATCAATATACGCCGATGAAGAGCGAAACACATCCCGAACTGAAGAGGAAGCTGACAACGTACGAATACCGGAAAGTTCTTGCTGCGGCTGGCGAAATCGGCATTTCAAACGGATTTGTTCAGGACGGCGAAACACAGAAAGAAAGCTTCATCCCGCCGTTTGACATGACGGGTGTTTACTCGCCGTACAGATAAATTTCAGGCACTTTTCCGACGATGACTGTGTCTGCGACGCATATTTCGTATGTCGTTTTTATTTTGAGAGTCGAGATGAGCATCACGGCGTTTATATCGACATTTATCAATATGTAAACACCGTAGTGCGTCTGGTTTATTCCCGCGCTCTTAAATTCCGATCTGACTTGCGCCGATACGCTTGAAACCGGCAGAACGTTCGCCTTGACGGAAAATGAAGTATTGCCGAAGATTATTTCGTCGTCGAACAGATTCGACAGCGAAACGCGGATATCGTAGCTTTCGACCGTCGACAGCTTTTCGGATATTTCCGATACGACGTCGGCGTTCAGCGCATTCAGCGCGGCGGTGTCCGTCGTGACGGAGGCGACAACCCCGTCTTTATACATGACGTTTATGTATTCTGCGCCGAGCGTGCGCGACCTTACCGTGTCTGCAACAAGGCGCGCGACGCTGTTTTTTATCTGCTCCTCGGCGATGTCGCACACTATCGGGTCGAGCTTTCGGTTGATCACGACTATCGACACGGCGAAAATCAAAAACAAACATAAAAGCGCGAAAAGTATTTTCTTTTTCGCGCTTTTTTTGCGGACTCTGACGTAACACATAAAAACACCCCCGCTCCATCGTATGACGGATCGGGGGTTTTGTTTCGCTCAGTATTTAATTTTCAGGTGGAGCTTTCCGGGGGTGATCGCCGTGAGGCAGACGGTGAACGTGCCGCTCGGCACGCGCTCCGTTCCGCGCATATTGTCGGCGGCGAAGTGTGCGCAGGAGCCGCCCGTCAATTCAAAGGCGGTGCCGCCGTATGAGACGGTCATCTTTCCGCTCTTGAAATAAACGTAATCGTCTGCGCGGGCGGTGAACGCCATTTCGTCGGTGACGACTCTGCCGCCGGGTGAGAAGGTCAGCTCGAGCTTTGTCGGGATGAGGTCGGCGCCTGAGAAATCGACGTCTATCGTGACACCGTGATCTTCGGGCGTGATATCGACGACTGTGTCGAACTGCTGAACGTTGAGCAGCTCGCGCTTTGAGTGGTCCATGTGACGCCATACGCTCGTTTCTGGCGGCGCGTCAAACTGCGAGCGATAACCCGCTTCCTCGCGCGAGATAAGGCGGTAGCCGTTTTCCGTTTTCTCCATCTGTTTCGGGCGGAACTGCGAGTGAGGCAGACCGAAGAACGAGCCGCCGCACCGCGCACAAACGGAATAATTGCCCGACTGAAGCTTGAAGAAGTCAGGTGTGTTCGTGCGGAGCACGGTCATCGTCGCGCCGTCTTTATAAAGGCGCGCAATGCCGCTTTCCGGAAGGTAGACGCTGAGATCGCGCTTCGGCAGATACGACGCGATGGATTCGTACTTTTCGTCGGTGCGCCATTCGTCGTTGACAAGGAACCAATACATTATCATCGCGTGGACGTATTCGAACGGCGTGTCTGTTTTCATTTCCTCCGCCATGATGCGACGGAGCGCTCTGTCGGAATAATAAGCAAATTCCGGGTCGCCCGTGTAGAGTGCAAGCGGGAGGTAGATCGTGTAGTAATTGTCGACGGGAACGTCGCTCCCTCTGTCCTGACGCATGGAGTTGAGCGTGCAGATCATGTCGTTCGGCTCGTAGAACGAGCGCATGAGATGCATGTTGCGCGTCGGGTACTCGAGGAACTTCATGTCCTCCATGTGCGCGAGCTGAAGGAATGACTGATTGCAGATGAGATTGTATATTCCGGTGGATCGCTCGGTGTACTCGCCGTATTCGTCGCAGTCGATGCCCTCCCAGAAATATTTGTCCATCGTTTCGCCCGCTTTTTCGTCGCCCGTCAGATGTTTTACATAAGATAGCGCGGAGCTGATCACCCAGCGGTGATTAGGGGTGTGAAAACCGAGCGTTTCCATCGCGCGACCCATGCGGGTGATGACGGAAACGAGCTGCGCTTCGACGGCGTTCTCAAGCTCGGTGTGCTTTGAGTATTTGCGGACAAGTTCGAGCGCCGGACCGATGTAGTCCCTGACGTTGAAGCCGCAGTATGTCGGATCGTGGAAGTTTGTCACGCGAAGGTCAACCGTTCCGTCGGAGTGGATATATCTCTCCGCGCCGTCGAGCGACACCTTCGCCGTTTTAAGAAACATCTCGTCGCGGTAGCATGTCGTTCCTTCAAGGTAATACGAAACGACGTTCACGAGCATATACGAATACAGCTCGGCGACGTTATAGTATCCCGCGAGGTTGCCCTTTATCGCGCCGTACGAATCGCTCGACGGGTCGGAGTCGATCCGTTTCACGAAATTATATGCGCCGTTTTCATAATATTTTTTATGTACTTTATAGTGATTTAACATTTCATCCTCCGAAAAGCAAATGTCGAAAGTATTTTACACGAAGAAAAGCGTTCCGTCAACATCAAAATAAAACAAAAAACAATATTATTTTCGCATTATGTCCGTGATATTCCACAAACGGCGCCTATTTCATCCTATGGAGCAGATATTCGGCAAGAGACACAAGATCTTCCGAGCCGTCGTATTTTTTGACGGCGGAGACGGCCTTTTCGGTTTCGCGGCGCGCGTATTCGTAGGCGTCGTCGACGCTCATAAATGAAAGGAAAGTCGTTTTGCCTCCCTCGGCGTCGGCGTGGGTGTGCTTTCCGAGCGTCTTTTCGTCGCCGATCACGTCGAGCACGTCGTCGATTATCTGGAAAGCAAGCCCGACGCCGCGGGCGTACGTTTCCGCGTCTTTTGCGCGAGCGTCGCTTGTCGGGACTCCCGCGGCGACACATCCGAGAAGCGCGGCGGCCGAGATCAGCGCGCCCGTCTTTTTCGCGTGCATTTTGAGAAGAGTGTCAAACGATATCGTTTTGCCCTCGGAGCAGAGGTCGATATTCTGCCCGCCCATCATGCCTTCGCCACCCGCAAGGGAGAGCAATAGCATGGCGCCTTCGAGCGCCGCTTCGGGCGGGACGCGGTCGTTCTTCGCCGCCGCCTCGTATCCCTTGGTTATCAGCGCGTCGCCGCAAAGGAGTGCGATATCTTCCCCGTACACCTTGTGGCAGGTGAGGCGTCCGCGGCGGTAGTCGTCGTTGTCCATACACGGCATATCGTCGTGGACAAGCGACGACGAGTGAACAAGCTCGATCGCCGCCGCGAACGGCAGCGCCGCTTTTTCATCGCCGCCGAAAAGACGGCAGAATTCAAAAACGAGGTGCGGGCGTATCCTCTTGCCGCCGCCAAGCGCCGCGTATCGCATCGCGTCGTAAAGCGGCTCAAGCTCGGAGTCGGGTGTTTGGAGCAGTTTTTCAAGATACGGCTCGACGGCTTTCGCAGAGTATGACAGTTTTATTTCAACGTCTTTCATTCGGATTTGACAAAGTCGGAGGATGTAACTTCTCCGTCAGCGCCTTTCGTGAGTTTTTTGACTTTCTGCTCGGCGGCGTCAAGCTCGCCCGTGCAGAATTTGACGAGCGACACGCCCTCCTCAAACAGCGAGAGCGATTTGTCAAGCGGCGCCGCGCCGCTTTCCATCTGTTTCACTATTTCCTCAAGGCGGGCGAGCGCCGCCTCAAACGTCATTTTTTCAGCCATTTTCTTTGTTCCTTTCTATATTTTTGACCTCGACGCCGATCTTTCCGTCGGTCAGCATGAACGAGAGTTCATCGCCGCGTTTTACCTGTGAAACGCTCTTTATCAGCGTTTTGTTCCCGTCGAACACCGCGCTGTAGCCGCGCGAGATGACGGATAGGGGATTCAGCGCGTCGAGCTTGGCGCACGTCGCGGCAAAGCGCGAGCGTTTCATGTCGAGTGCGGATTTCGTTTTATCACACAGGCGCATTTCGATGACTCCGAGCGCCATGCGCTTGTCGTCGATGAAATTTTCGGGGGAGATCAGCACGCGGCTCTGCGACAGGCGCGCGAGCTTTTCGCGGTATATTTTAAGCGTTTTTGACAGATCGTTTTCAAGCAGTCGCGCGACGTTGTCGAACTTGCGGGAGAGCTCCGCGCTGTCGGGCACTGATATTTCCGCCGCGGCGCTCGGAGTGGGTGCGCGGCGATCCGCGGCAAAGTCGCAGAGGGTGAAGTCTGTTTCGTGACCGACGGCGGAGACCGTCGGCACCGTCATCGCGGCGACGCGGCGCACAAGCGCCTCGTTGTTGAACGCCCAGAGGTCCTCTATCGAGCCGCCGCCGCGCCCGATAATGACGACGTCGACACACTTCGTCGCGTCGAAATAGTCGAGCGCTTCGATCAGCGTCGGCGGCGCGTCGTCGCCCTGCACAAGCGCGGGATAGAGCAGTACCTCGGCGTACGGAAATCTTCTTCCTAAAATATTTATTATATCGCGCACCGCGGCGCCCGTCGGCGACGTTATGACTCCGACGCGGCGCGGTATCTTCGGGAGCGGCTTTTTGCGGCGCTCGTCAAAGAGACCTTCGGCTTCGAGCTTTTTTTTGAGCTGTTCGTAAGCGATGTAAAGCGCGCCGACGCCGTCCGGCTCCATCGTTTCGGCGTATATCTGATACTGCCCGCTTTTGACAAACACGCTGATTCGCCCGCCGCATATAACTTTCATTCCGTTTTCCGGCTCGAATTTCAGATGCGCCGCGGCGGAGCGGAACATCACGGCGGAAAGCGCGCCGCCCTCGTCTTTGAGAGTGAAATAAAAATGCCCCGACGAGTGATGCGTGAAATTCGATATCTCGCCCTTGACGAATATCCCGCGCAGGAGAAAATCGTTCTCCATCGACGCTTTGATGTATTCGTTCAGTTCGGTAACGGTGACTATTCGTCTTTCTTCGTTCATTTTCCGCCTCCCATCTTTTTATATCCGAGATACGCCGTGCCGACGGCGTTGTCGCTCGAAAGCTCAACCGCGGCAAAACATATATTGTCAAACGCGGATACGAGCATTTTTCTTATGATCTCGTTTCTCATCACGCCGCCCGCGTATAAAACGGGAAGCGACGGATATTTTTCGCGCGCCGCAGCGGTCATATCGCATACGGTGCGTCCGACGTATTCGATAGCGTATCGCGCGACGTATTCGCGGGGCATGCCGCTTAAAATGAATTTTTGTATCTTGTTTTCCGCGCCCGAAAGATTGCACGAACCGTCTTTCACCGTCGGGCGCGCGTCTTTGATCCTGTCGGCGCAAGCGGCGGCGAGCTTTTCAAGCTCGTTGCCGCACGGAAATTTCAGCCCGAGAAGCACACCCGTGCGGTCGATCAGCTGCCCTGCCGAAATGTCGAGCGTTTTGCCGAGTATATCGCACAACCATCCCTCGTTTTCGTCGGCGCGGGCGAAAAGGATTTCCGTCGTGCCGCCAGAGAGGTGAAATGCGAGAAATTTGTCGCCGAGCTCCGCGCCACACGTTCTGACGGCCGCCTCAATGTGTCCCGCCTGATGAGAAAACGCGCAGCACGGCACGCCGAGCGTCGCGGCGACGCTGCGCGCGACCGCCTCTCCCGCGAGAAAACACGGCATATACGAGCCCTCAACGGCGCGCGGGCGCGAGGAATACGCGACGGCGTCGACGTCTCCCGCGGAAAGACGTTCTATCAGGTGCGGAAGGTTTTTGACGTGCAAAAAAAGCGCGTCGCTCTGCCGCAGTCCGCGCTCCCCTTCTTTTACGTCGAGTATCTCACGCGCATGACGGAAGCCGCCGTCGTCGACGACGGCGACGGACGTTGTATAATTGCTTGTGTCGATACCGAGAACTTTCATTGTTGCTCCTTCGGATGTGATTTTGCGATGCTGTTCAGCACTCCGTTGACAAACGCGGGCGCGTCGTCGGAGTCGAACAGCTTGTCGATCTCCATCGCCTCGTTTATCGCTATCGGCGCGGGCGTGTCGGTAAAGAGCAGTTCGTACACGCATACACGCATGACGGAAAGCGACATTTTCGATATGCGCGAGAGTTTCCATCCCTTCGCGTTCTTTTCGATCTCATCGTCGATCGCGGCGATGTGCTCGCACGCGCCGAAAAACAGACTTTTCGCAAAGTCGTTATACTCTATCTCGCCCTCGGCGCAAGTAAGCTCAAAGAGCGCGTTTTTGTCCTCGTCCTTATGAAATTCTGCAGAGTACATTACCTTGACGGCGCAGACGCGCGCGTCTCTGCGTGATATTTTTGACATAGTCCCACCCGTGAATAATATTTTCGAGTAAATTATATCAATAAAACGGTTAAAAGTCAATAAATCCGTTGCGTTTTTTCCGAATATATGATAAAATTACGACGTAAAACAAAAAAACGAGGTAAACGAAATGACTACCGATAAAATAAAAGAGATGTCGCTCGAAAAGCACGCCGAGTGGCGCGGAAAGATCGCCGTCGCTCCGACGGTCAGAGTCACAAACGCCGCCGAGCTTTCGCTGGCGTACACGCCCGGAGTCGCCGCGCCGTGTCTTGAAATTCAAAAGGACGTATCGAAGTCGTACGAGCTGACGCGGCGCTGGAACACGATCGCCGTCGTCACCGACGGAACGGCGGTGCTCGGACTCGGCGACATCGGCCCCGAGGCGGGGATGCCCGTTATGGAGGGCAAGGCGCTGCTCTTCTCGCAGTTCGCGGGCATCGACGCGATACCGCTTTGCGTAAAGAGCAAAAACGTTGACGATATCGTGAACACTGTCGCTTTGCTCGAAGGGAGCTTCGGCGGGGTGAACCTCGAGGACATATCCGCGCCGCGCTGTTTTGAGATCGAGCGGCGGCTGAAAGAGAGATGCTCCATTCCGATCTTCCACGACGATCAGCACGGAACGGCCGTCGTCGCCACGGCGGCGCTGAAAAACGCGCTGCGCGTCGTCGGAAAGAAGATCGAAAATATAAAAATCGTCGTCAACGGCGCGGGAGCGGCAGGGACGGCGGTCGGGCGGCTGTTCATGCGCTCCGGAGCCGGAAACGTCATCTTCGTCGACAGGGACGGCGCGATAACAAAGAAAAACCCGGGCGTAACGGCGGAACACGCGCGGCTCGCCGCGGAGTCGAATCCGCTCTCCGAGGGCGGCGCGCTCGGCGACGTTATCAAGGGCGCCGACGTGTTCGTCGGTGTGTCGAAACCGGGACTGCTGACTCCCGAAATGGTGAAAACGATGAGCCGCGACGCGATCATTTTCGCAATGGCAAATCCCGTGCCGGAGATAATGCCGGACGAAGCGAAAGCGGCGGGCGCCGCCGTCGTCGGCACAGGGCGGAGCGATTTTCCGAATCAGATAAACAACCTCATGGCGTTCCCCGGAATATTCCGCGGGGCGCTCGATGTGCGTGCAAGCGACATCAACGAGGAAATGAAGATCGCGGCATCGGACGCGCTCGCGGCGCTCGTTTCGGATTCGCTTTCGGCGGAGTGTATTCTTCCCTCCCCGTTCGATCCGCGCGCCGTCGGCGCGGTGTCGGCGGCCGTCTCAGACGCGGCGCGCCGCACGGGCGTGGCGAGGATATGATATATAAGGAGAGGAAATGAACGACATTTACGACGTTGCCGTGATCGGCGGCGGGCCGGCGGGCGCGACGTTCGCGACGGAACTGTCGGCGTCGGCGGCGGACACGAAGATACTTCTCGTCGACGGCGGGAGCGCGGGCCACATCAAAGTATGCGGCGGACTTCTTGCGCCCGACGCGCAGAAAGTGCTGGCGAAAATGAACATAACGCTGCCGAACAGCGTTCTCGCCGATCCGCAGATCTTCGCCGTCGAAACGGTCGACCTCGTATCGCGGTGCGTCAGATTTTATCAGCGCCATTACTTGAATATGGATCGTGAGGCGTTCGATAAATGGCTTTTGTCAAATGTGCCCTGCACCGTCGACGTCGCCGGTGGCATGTGCGTTGACGCGGAAAAGAAAGACGGCGTTTTCGTTTTGACCGTACGAAACGGCGGCGGCACGGCGACGTATCGCGCCCGTGCGCTCATCGGGGCCGACGGCGGCGGGTCGCTTGTCAGGCGCAAGTTCTTCGGCAGGTCGATAAAGCAGTACGTCGCGCTCCAGCAATGGTTTGAGTGTGCCGAAGTCCCGTATTACGCGTGCATTTTCGACAAGGAAACGAGCGACAGCTGCTCGTGGACGATAATGAAGGACGGGTATTCGATTTACGGCGGCGCGTTTGAAAAGGACGGCTGCCGCGAGGCGTTCGAGAAGCAGAAAGCGCGGTTTGAGGTTTTTTATGGGATAACGCTCGGCGAGCCGGTCAGAACGGAGGCGTGCCTCGTGTCGAGCCCGCGCAAAATGCGCGATTTCATCGCGGGGCGTGACGGCGTGTATCTTATCGGCGAAGCGGCGGGGTTCATCAGCGCGAGTTCGTTCGAGGGGATAAGCAGCGCGATCATCTCGGGAAAGATACTCGCGGGCGCGTTTGCGGACGGCAAGAGCGAAAAAGACGTTCTGCGGCTGTATCGCCGACGCACGCGCGCGTTGCGGACGAAGCTGTGGCTCAAAACAAAAAAGCGCGCGGTGCTTTGCTCGCCCGCGCTCCGCAAAATGATAATGAAAAGCGGCGTAAATAGCGTGAAAAAATACAAAGTGTAACACAACGGGCGATCGACGATCGCCCGTTTTTCTCCCGCGTTCAGCGAAAGATGCCGCCCTTGCGCGCCTGTTAAAACAACCCTTCGGGCGCTTCGCGCCGCCTCCCGAAAAAATTTTTCATTTTTTATTCAAAACCCCTTTACAAACGCAAAACATGGTGCTATAATATCTACAAGCGACAGAATAAGTCTTTAAGCGCGGTACAGAGATGCCGGCAAGATTTGAAATGAGCTATGTTTATATGCTGATTTTGGACCGTCTTGCCAGTGCAAGGCGGTTTTTTTGCGGACTTACGAACGTCGAAAAATTTTTACGGAGGTTTTTTATGAAACTCACTTACAACGTAAAAGACAAACCGAAAGCTGGTCAGGTAATTGTCTTTGCACTTCAGCAGCTCCTCGCCATCATGGCGGCGACGATCGCCGTTCCGTCAATAGTCCAGAACGGAATGTCGCAGACGGCGGCGCTCTTCGGCGCGGGCGTAGGCACACTCGTTTATCTCCTCTTCACAAAATTCAAGAGCCCCGTGTTCCTCGGATCGTCGTTCGCTTTCCTGCCTTCGATGTTCGCGGCGTTCGCAGGCGGCGTTTCAATGTCTCTCGGATATGTCGGTCTTATCATAGGCGCGGTATTCGCGGGACTTGTATACGTAATAATCGCTCTTGTAGTTAAGTTCGCGGGAACAAAGTGGATCGACAAGATCATGCCCGCGGTCGTGATCGGCCCGACAGTCGCGATCATCGGTCTCGGACTTGCAGGCAACGCGGTAGGCGATCTCCAGACAAGCGGCACAGCATACAAAGTAGCACAGGATATAGTTGAAAACGGCGCTGTTGTCGGAAACCAGCTTGTAACAAAGCAGGACACATCGGTTTACGTCTGCATCATCTGCGGACTTGTAACGCTCTGCGTAACGATGCTTTGCTCGGTATTCGGCAAAAAGATGATGAAGATGATCCCGTTCATCATCGGCATCCTTTCGGGTTACGCAGTAGCCGCGATCTTCACGGTAATCGGCATAACGACAGGCAACGACGCACTCAAAGTCATCAACTTCGGTCTGTTCAGCGACATCAAGTGGCTCCCCGACTTCACGTTCATCAAAGCGTTTGAGGGTATCAAAGAGCTCAACGGCGGTTACATAGCAACGATCGCGGTAGCATACATACCCGTTGCGTTCGTTGTGTTCGCAGAGCACATCGCAGACCACAAGAACCTCTCCTCGATCATTGAATCCGATCTTACAAAAGACCCCGGTCTCCACAGAACGCTCCTCGGCGACGGCGTTGGCTCGATGGCCGGCGCGTTCTTCGGCGGCTGCCCGAACACAACTTACGGTGAGTCCATCGGTTGCGTGGCGATCTCCGGCAACGCATCGGTAATTACTGTTCTTGTAACGGCATTCCTTGCGATAGGCGTATCCTTTATAGGTCCGTTCGCAACATTTCTCGCAACGATCCCCGCGTGCGTCATGGGCGGCGTTTGCATCTCGCTCTACGGCTTCATCGCGGTATCCGGTCTTAAGATGATCCAGAAATCCGACCTCGGCGACAACAGAAACCTCTTCGTAGTATCTATAGTTCTTATCTCGGGTATCGGCGGTCTCTCGCTTACATTCGGAAAGATCACGATCACAAACGTTGCTTGCGCGGTAATTCTCGGCATACTCACAAACCTCATGCTCAACGGCAAAAAGAAAGCGGCGGAAACAACGGAAACAACGGAAACGGCGGAAACAGTCGAAGTTACGGAAGAAAACAAATAATAGGAAATACAGCGACGCGGCGGGAAATACCCGCCGCGTTTTTTTATTGCTTTGCTCTTTCCCTTTTTGCAAAAAAGAAAAAGCGATTTTTATGTTTTTTGAAAAAATCATATTGCATTTTTTCACCCGCGGTAGTATAATAGGTCGGAAATTATCATTATCCGGAGGCAGATTACGCAAACGCAAATCAAACGCGGCGGAGCGGTCGGCACAGCAAAAAACAACACGGCGACAAATGAAAAGCAAAATGCCGTGATGAACTTTGTGAAAAAGAACGCGGTGATGTTCATCGCGTTGATCGCCGCCGTCTCAACGTCTGTAATAGTTCCGCCCGACGCGGAATACGTCGGGTATTTCGATTTTAAGACGCTGTCATGTCTTTTCTGCGTGCTCGCCGTCGTGTGCGCACTGAAGAACGTCCGCTTTTTCTATAAGCTCGCGCACAGCGTCGTGCGCTTGTTCAAAAACGCGCGCATGAGCGTGATGGCTTTGCTGTATATCACGTTCATCGGCTCGATGCTCATCGCAAACGACATGGCGCTGCTTACGTTCCTGCCGCTCGGATATATCGTTTTATCTACGACAGGCAAGCAAAAATACATGGCGACGACGTTCATTCTGCAGAACATCGCGGCAAATCTCGGCGGGATGCTGACTCCGTTCGGCAATCCGCAAAATTTATATCTTTACAGCAAATACAGCATTCCCGACGGGGAGTTCATTTCGATCATGGCCCCGTCGTTCCTCGTTTCGATAGCGCTGATCACGCTGTGCTGTGTGATATTCGTTCGCCCCGAACCGCTTGAAATAGCGGAAGAAAAGATCACGCTCCCGCCTGCGAAAACGGCGGCGTATATCGTGCTTTTCGCGCTGTCGATAGTCATCGTGTTCCGCGTTATACCGTATTGGATCGGGCTCGTTGTCGTGCCTCTGGCGCTCCTTTTCCTCGACAGACGCGCGCTGGCAAAAGTCGACTACCCGCTGCTGCTCACGTTCGTGTTCTTCTTCATTTTCGCGGGCAACATGGCGCGGATCGCGCCCGTGCGCGAATTCTTTTCGGGACTGCTCTCGAAAAACACGCTCGTTTTCAGCGCGCTGTCGTGCCAGTTCATAAGCAACGTACCGTCGGCGATACTGCTCTCGCAGTTCACTGAAAACTACCGCGAGCTGCTGATCGGAGTCAACATAGGCGGAACGGGAACGCTCATCGCTTCCCTCGCGTCGCTCATCACGTTCCGCGAGTACACGAGAGAAAATCGCGGCGCGGCGGGACGGTATCTGCTTAAATTTTCCGCGTTCAATTTCGGGTTTTTGATAATACTTATTTTGTTCAACAGTTTTGTGAAATAGAAAACGCCTGCCTCGCGGCAGGCGTTTTTACATTCTCATTTATCTTTGATTTTCAACGTAATTCACAACATCTCCGACAGTTTCGAGCGTCGGCACGACATCGTCCGGTATCGCGACTCCGCATTCTTCTTCAATGGACATCACCATTTCGACTACGTCGAGCGAGTCGGCGCCGAGATCGTCCATTATCCTCGTGTCTTCATCAATCTCCGAAATTTCAACTCCGAGCTGTCTTGATATGATGCCTTTGATCGTTTCGAGCATTTTACCCTCCGTAAAGTATTATAAGATTATCGGCTTTTGCAAAAACACCGTTTGCAGATATATTATATAAAATCATTTCGCATTTGTAAAGTGGTTATTTGAAAAATCAGAAAAAATCCTTCCTCGCGGAGCGGACAGCGCCATCAAGCGCGGCGGCAAACTCATCGTCGATCTCGATCTCGAAAGCGTATGTTTTGCCGTTGAACTCGGTGACGTAAAGGTGCGTTTTCGCAAAAAGATTGTGATAACAGCTCATTTTTGCATGGATCGCGCCGTATTTCTCATTAAATTCCGTGCGCTCCGCGGCATTCGACGGAGTTTTCGTAACGCCGTACGCGGTGGAGAGGAGCATATTCGCAACGGTGACGCTTTTCTGCCCGGTCGTTTTCGTTATCACGAATGTGTCATGGGTGATCTCGTACGAGTATTTTCCGACGCAGAAACGGATCAGGATATACAGCGATGCGGCAAGAAAAAGAAGCGACGCCGAAGCGACGACGCCGCTGTATCCCTTGAATGCGGGCGACGCCGCGTTCATCACGGAGAAAACAGCGAGAAGCGCCGCCGACGTTACGAGCGCTTTTTTGTTTTTTACCGGAGAATAAAACATTTTGCCTCTTTTCCGCACACAAAACGGTATGCTTCATAAAATACTTTTAGAACAACTTAAGGAGCGATCGGAATGAATATTGACAAAAATTCAATGGAATACATCATGTCGATGAGCGACGCGGAGTTTTCCGACAAAATATCGAAAATAACGTCGCAGCTCGGCGTTAATGCAAACGTCAGCCCCGACAGAGTCCGCATGATGCTTCGCTCGATGAGCGAGAGCGATATCGAAAAACTGCTCATGTCACTCGGCGAGGCGCGCGCCGCACAGATCATGAAAATAATCAAAGGAGGGAGCTGACTTGGACGCGCCGCTTTTCGACGGGCTTGACAAGATCCTCGGGAACGAGCAGATGATGTCAAAGATAAAGGCGCTGGCCGACGAAATGTCGGGAGGCGCCGTCGCGTCCGACGCGCCCGCGCCTTCATCGGGAGCCGCGCCGCCGCCGAAGCCGCCCATGCCGCCACCTTCAAAGACGAAGGTCGGCGGTTACTGCGCCATTCTGTCGGCGATACGGCCGTATCTCGACGTTGCGCGGCAAAAACGAGTCGACAAGGTGATCAGCGTGCTTCGCCTTGCGGATACGGCAAAGATCTTCATCGGATTGTGAGGTATCATGTACAGCAAGAACTACATCGGCGACAGCGGCGATATCCGCGTGCCGCCCGATTACAGCGGCAACGCCGTTATGCGCGACGTTCCGCCTCCGCCGCCGCAAAACGACGGAATGTGCGGCTGTCCGCCGCCCCCTCCGCCTCCGCCCGTTCCCGTAAGACCAGGGCTTTTCGACAAAATTTCGACCGAGGATCTGCTCATTTTCGGCGCGGCGGCGATGCTCGTCTTTCGAGACGATGACGATCTGCTTTCTCTCGGTCTGCTTTTGATGCTTATACTATTCTGAAATCGAAAATTCGCTCTCGTCGAACGTGCGGTTCGTATCGAAGGTGAAAAGCTCGTAGCTGTAAAATTGCCGCCCTCCGATCGTCGATTTGAACATGGTGACGGCCCCCGTGTCGACGGAGACGCGCACCTCGTCTGTTATGTTCATATCGGGGAAAGTGCAGACGAAAACGTATTCGTCGCCCGAAATATAATATCTGTCGATGTCGTATCTTTCGTTTTTGAACACGGAAAAATCGGGCATCGGCGCGTCTGAATAGAACGTGAACCCGTCGCTGACGGAGAATGTGCGGATCATGCCCGATGTCTCATCTTTGATGAATACGTTTTCACCGTCGCAGATCAGCGTTCTTATCTTTGCCATGTGGTTGTTGTACGTTATTATCTTATACTTGCCGCCGTTGCGGTATACGTCGTACGACTCGATCTTGAATATGCCGCCCGGGCCGTCGCTGCCTATGTACGTCGCATAGATCTTGGCGTAGAAATTATCGTAAAACGGAAGCTCGGACAGCACGCGGCGGATGCTCGTTTCGTCAAGGACGATCTCGCTCATCTCGCCCGATATTTCGCGTTCGCTTTGCGCGGTGGAAGAAGGTTTTCCGTCGTCGCTCGACGCCGGCGCCAGCCAGTCGACATTCATAATGCCGAGGCGAACGAGAACAGCAACGCAGATCACGCAAACGAGGACGAACGCAAACAGAATGGAAAGCATCGAAATGAGCGACGTCAGTCCGTTCGATTCGGTCTTTTTCATTTTTCATCCTCCTTTTCCGCGATGTTTGCGCGTTCCGCGCGGCTCTTTAATTTCGGAAGCGACGGCGCAAAGCGCAAAACGAGCAACGCCGCGAACGCGAGAAGCGCGATTATCACCGCGGCTGTCTTATATCTGATATATAAAACGGCCGATATGCCGAACACGGACGAAACGACGTACAGCGTCAGCACTGCCTGACGCGGAGTCATGCCCATGTCGACGAGTTTATGATGTATATGCAGGCGATCGGACGAAAACGGGCTTCTCCCTTTGAATATCCGCTCGAAGAAGAGGCGCACCGCGTCGGACACGGGCACTGCGAGCACAAGCGCCGGAATGACAAGTGAGATCAGCGCCGGGCCTTTCGCAAAGCCGAACACCGACACCGCCGCCATGACGTATCCGAGCGCCATCGCGCCCGAATCTCCCATGAATATCGACGCCGGAGTTATATTGTACGGCAAAAAACCGAGTGACGCGCCGCAGAGCGCGCAGCAAACGACGGCGCTCGTGATATCGCCTTTCGCAAGCGAGGAAACGAACATCGCCATCAGCGAAAACGCCGATATGCCGCAGGCGAGGCCGTCGAGCCCGTCGATCATATTGACGGCGTTGACGACGAGGACTATCCATATCACCGTCAGCGGCGCGGAGAGCACGCCGAAAGAGATATATTTCCCGAAAAACTCGACGTATTCGATCGAGCCGCCGAAAACGACGGTCAACGTCGCTATCAGCACCTGCCCGCCGAATTTTACGTACGACTTCATGTCGACGACATCGTCGACAAGTCCGAGCGCCGCCATTGCGATCGTTCCGATGACGATTACCGCGAAAGTCTTTGTAACGGCGCCGAAAAACGTCAGCACACACGTCGAAACGACGAGAAACGACAAAACGATCGCAACTCCGCCGAGATACGCCACGGGCGCTTTCTGAAATTTGCGTTTCCCGTCGGGCTTGTCCACAACACCGACGCGCGTGGCAAATCGGCGCATCGTCGGAGTGAGCCCGAATGAAAGCAAAAACGATGCGAGCAAGATGGCAATATATATAAAATCATTGTAAGACAACAGATCGGTCGAGAGCATACTTTCTCCGAATGACTCTTTTGGTCATATTATTATATTTATACAATTATATCATACCACATTTTTCGGATATTTCAAGTATTCTTTTTCAAAACGCGGAAAACTTCCATAAATTTGCGACTGGTTTTTTCGGATGAAATGATATATAATCAGTATATACGTTGTATTATTTCGGAGAAATGTATGGAGATCATTCCGTTCGGGCGCGGAGTCGTCGTTTCGCTCACGCCGCCCGACTTAAACGAACTTGAAATAACGTCTTTTGATTTGGCAAAGAAAAGCACGGGCGCGCGCCGCGCGCTGTGGCAGATACTCGACATCGTACAGCGCGAAACGGGATTTGACGCGGCGCGCGGCAATATCGAGATCAGCTTGTTCGACGACAAAGGCGGCGGGTGCGAGCTTTTCGTATGCAGACGCGCCGCAAAAGGAGGAGGCAAAGTGGGCTACATCAAGGAAAATTACAGATTCGCCCCCGAAAAGACCGACGGGCAAAGCTCCGTTTCTTACAAGTTCGACGGGCTTGAAATGATGGCGGGCGCGTGCCGACAGCTCGCCGCGCGCGGATTTGACGGAGAGAGCGGGGCTTACTACGACAACGGCGGTAAATACTTTCTCATCGTCGGCGGCGCGGATAAGCCGACGTCGTCTCGCCTTGTGAGGCAGTTTTCGTTTCTTTCGGAATTCGGAGAAAAATGCGACGCGCCATGCGCCTCTTCGTACATAAAAGAGCACTGCGGATGCATCGCGGAGTCGGGCGCGGTTAAAATCATTGCCGAAAACTGCTGATAACTCTTGACATTGCGATAAATATATAATATTATAAGTGTGCGAGATGATTTCGCACACTTTTTTTGATCGGAGGCAGTACGGTGTCGACTCTCGAAACGCTTAAAAACGAATGCGGGAAATGTGAAAAATGCGCTCTCTGTAAGACGCGGACGAACCTTGTATACGGAGTCGGAAACGAGCGCGCGACGCTGATGTTCGTCGGCGAGGCGCCCGGAGAAAACGAGGACAAGACGGGAATCCCCTTTGTCGGCGCGGCGGGGCAGCTTTTCGACAAGTATCTCATTTCCGTCGGCATACGCCGCGAGGACGTTTATATCGCAAACATCTTAAAATGCCGCCCACCGCACAATCGAGACCCACTGCCCGAGGAAGAGGACGCCTGTCTGCCGCATCTGCGCGAGCAGGTGAAGGCGATCGAACCGAAGATCATCGTTTGTCTCGGGCGCATTGCGGCGACGCGGCTCATCTCGCCTGATTTCAAAATAACGCGCGACCACGGAAAATGGTTTATGCGCGGCGACTTCGGAATGTGCGCCGTGTATCATCCGTCAGCGCTGCTGCGCGACACGTCGAAGCGCGACGAGATGATGTGGGACATGATGGATATAAAAAAGAAATACGATGAGGTAAATGAAAGATGAACAAACCGGTTTCGGTCATTATGACCGAGCGTCCGCAGAACATCGACGCGGTGTACTCGGACGAGCTTAAAAAGAAAATTTCCGAAAAGACGAATATGCTCCCGCCCGTAAAGAGCGCAGACGAGTTTTTCGCCCGTGCGGACGAGATGAAAGACGTTGAGATCGTTTTCTCGACGTGGGGAATGTTAAAACTAACCGAAGAGCAGATAAAGACATATCTGCCGCGACTTCGCGCCGTGTTTTACTCGGCGGGGACGGTGCAGTATTTTGCAAAACCGTATATCGAGTGCGGTGTGAAAGTATTCAGCGCGTGGGCGGCAAATTCAGTTCCCGTTGCCGAGATCGCCGCGTCGGAGATCATTCTCGCAAACAAGGGGTTTTTCCGCCGCCGAGTCCGTTCGCGCGAGGAGTGGAAAACGGCCGATCCCGAAACGCTCTACCCCGGGAATTTCAGAACGAAAGTCGGGCTTCTGGGTGCGGGGATGATCGGCAAGGGAGTCATACATAACCTTGAACATACAGATCTCGATATTTATGTTTTCGACCCGTTCCTGCCCGACGAAGCGGCAAAGGCGCTCGGAGTTACGAAAAAGAATCTTGAATGGATATTTGAAAACTGCAACGTCATTTCAAACCATCTGGCAAACAACGAACAGACGAGGGGAATGATAAACAAATCCCTGTTTGATAAAATGGGCAAAGGCGCGGTGTTCATCAACACAGGGCGCGGCGCGCAGGTCGTCGAAGCCGATATGATCGCGGCAATGAAGGAAGTGCCTACGCGCGCGGCGATCCTCGACGTAACCGATCCCGTCGAACCGCCCGTCGAGCAGAGCGAGCTTTACTCGCTCCCGAATGTATTCCTGACGCCGCACGTCGCGGGCAGTGTCGGGAACGAGTGCTTCCGCCTCGGCGAATATATGTACTCCGAATTTGAGGCGTACACGCGCGGCGAGCCGACGAAATACGAAGTCACGGCAAAAATGCTTTTAACAATGGCGTGAGGTGGATTATGTACGCATACGACATGAAAAACAAAAATACATACAACTTTTCGTCGCTCGACGAGCTTGATTTCATCATCCGCAAGAACGGGTATAACATACCGATCAGCCGCGATCTGTCTCCGCTGAAAAGAAATGCCGTCATTGAAACGGGCGAGAAAAAGTACACGCTCGATAATTCCCTGTCCGTTCACCCTATGGAGGGCTTTGACGGGGAGATTGACGGTTCGCCGAGCGAGCTTTCGCACCGCCGATATATGCGCTTTGCGTCGAGCGGAGCGGCGCTCGTATGGAGCGAGGCGATAGCCGTCTGCCCCGAGGGGCGCACGTCCGATCACCAGCTGATGATAACGAAAGAGAACGTCGGAAAGTTCGCCGCGCTCGTCGCGGACTTCAAGAAGATCACGGGCGCGCCGATCATCGCGCAGCTGACTCATTCGGGGCGCTTCTCGAAAAACTCGTGCACGCCGCACCCGATAATCATGCAGGTAAACCCCGAGATCGAAAAATTTCGTCCGCAGGACAAGGGAACGCCCGCGGCGACGGACGAATATCTCGACACGCTCCCCGCGCGCTATGCGGAGGCGACAACTCTCGCCGCCGAAGCGGGATTTGACGGCGTTGACGTAAAGATCTGCCATCAGTATCTTCTCTCCGAGGCACTGTCGGCCTTTCTGCGCGAGGGCAAATACGGCGGTTCATACGAGAACAGGACGAGACTTATCAAAGACATTTTCACGGCGGTGCGCGCCGTCATTCCGAGCGGGATGATACTCGGCTCGCGCTTCGGCGTATCAGATATGCTCCCCTATCCATACGGCTACGGCACGACAAAGGACGGCGCGAAAACGCCCGAACTTACCGAAGCGAAGCGCCTTCTTTCCGAGCTGATGCGAGACTTCGGGCTGTCGGTCATCGACATGACGATGGGCTCGCCGTATCTTGAGCCGCACATCAACCGCCCGTACAACAAGGGCGGATACGTGGCAAACGAGCACCCGCTCGCGGGCGTGTCGCGGCTGATATCCGCGGCAAAGGAGATCAAGGAAGCTCTCCCGTCGCTGACTGTCATCGGCACGGGGTACAGCTATCTGCGCGAATTTTCACCGTACGCCGCGGCGGGCGCGATAATCGGCGGCTGCGCCGACGTCGTCGGCTTCGGGCGCATGGCGTTCGCCTATCCCGAATTCGCGCGTGATATGCTCGCGGGCAAATTCGACTCGGCGAAAACTTGCATCACCTGCTCCAAATGCACGGAGCTGATGCGCCACGGCAGCGTTACGGGCTGTCCTATCAGAGATCAGGAAGTTTATCTTCCCCTTTATAGAAAAAATGTAATGGAGGCAGACAAAAAATGAAAGTTGCAATAGTTACGGGATCTGACCGCGGCATCGGACGCGCAACGGCAAAGCTCCTCGCCCAGAACGGATTTACCGTCGTAAGTGCATCGGTGGCAAGTGAGGGCGACGAGCTCGTTCAGTCGCTGCTCGAAGAGCTTCGCGCGTTCACTCCCGATTCGATGTACGTCAGAACGGACATCTCAAAAGACGAGGACAGAAACAATCTTGTAAAAACCGTCGTTGAAAAATTCGGAAAGATCGACGTTCTCGTCAACAACGCGGGCGTTGCGCCGACAGAGCGCCGCGACATCCTCGAAATGAGCGAGCAGAGTATGGACAGGCTTCTGAATATCAATCTCAAGGGCACTTTCTTTCTTACGCAAGCCGTCGCAAACGCGATGGTCGGCGGCGGATTCGGGTCGGCGATAATCAACATCACGTCAATGTCGGTATATACATCCAGCACGAACCGCGGTGAATACTGCATCTCGAAAGCGGGGCTTGCAATGGTGACGACGCTGTTCGCCGACCGCCTCGCAAAAACGCCGGTGCGCGTTTACGAGGTGCGCCCCGGCATCATCGAAACGCCGATGACGGCGGGCGTCAAAGGCAAATACGAGGCGCTTATCGACGGCGGGCTTCTTCCGATACAGAGAATGGGGCAGCCCGAGGACGTGGCGAGAGCGGTTCTTATGCTCGCGTCGGGATATCTCGGCTATTCGACAGGCGAGATAATCAACGTCGACGGCGGATTCCATATTCAGAGACTATGATGAAAACGATGTTTTTTGCGGGATGCGAAATTCCCGTTTTCGAGTTCGACGCGATAGTCGTCGGCTCGGGTGCGGCGGGATATAACGCCGCGGACACGCTGTACTCGCTCGGCAGAAAGAACATCGCCGTCGTCACCGAAGGGCGCATGATGGGAACGTCACGCAACACGGGCAGCGACAAGCAGACGTACTATAAACTCTCGTCGGCAGGCGGCGCGCCCGATTCCGTATACGATATGGCAAGGACGCTCTACGACGGCGGGAGCATCAACGGCGACACGGCGCTGATCGAGGCGGCGTATTCGGCGCGGTGCTTTTATAAGCTCGCCCTACTCGGCGTGCCGTTCCCGTATAACGAATACGGCGAGTTCGTCGGCTACAGGACCGATCACGATGAGCGTCGCCGCGCGACGTCGTGCGGACCTCTCACGTCAAAATACATGACCGAGGCGCTTGAGCGCGCCGTAATGGAAAAAAACATCCCCGTTTTGTCGGGGCACAGGGTAATAAAGATACTGACGGACGGCTCTCGTGCCGTCGGCGTCGTGACGGTGAGAAAACTCTCCGAAAGTGATGAAAATCCTACGGGTATGTGCGTTTTCCTCGCGCCCGACATAATCTACGCCGTCGGCGGTCCGAGCGCGATATACGAATCGAGCGTCTATCCCATAAGTCAGACGTGCGCGCTCGGCGCGGCGTTTGAAGCGGGAGCCGAGGGCGCGTCGCTGACCGAATCGCAGTACGGCATCGCCTCCGTCAAATTCCGCTGGAATCTGTCGGGGACGTATCAGCAGGTGATACCGAGATACGTTTCGATAGACAAAGACGGGCGCGAGCGCGAATTTCTCCCGGACGTATTCGGTTCTGTCGGCGCGGCGGCGGACGCGGTGTTTTTGAAGGGATACCAGTGGCCGTTCGACCCGCGGAAGCTCGGCGGCGCTTCGGTGTCATCAAAGGTCGACGTCGCCGTTTATAACGAAATGAAAAACGGGCGGCGCGTGTACCTCGATTTTACGAAAAACCCCGCGGGGTTCGACTTTTCCCTCATCGGCGACGAGGCGCGGCAGTACCTTATAAACTCGGGCGCGCTGCTCGGCACGCCGATCGAGCGACTCGAAAAGATGAATGCGCCGGCGATAAAGCTCTACGCCGACCACGGAATTGATCTGAAAAGCGAACTTCTCGAAATATCCGTCTGCGCGCAGCATAACAACGGCGGTCTCGCCGTGACGACCGATTACGAGAGCACGACGCTCCGTCATTTTTACCCCGCAGGCGAGTGTGCGGGCGTGTTCGGCGTTTACCGCCCTGGCGGCTCGGCGCTGAACTCGACGCAGGTGTCGTCGACGCGCGCGGCGCAGAAGATAGCCGAGAGAGAGCCGGAGCACGTGTCCGCGGCCGCGATAAAGGAAGAGATCGAAAAGACGGCGGCTCGTCTTATGTCGCTTGACGGCGGCTCACTGACGACGGACGGTATCATCGCGCTTCGGCGCGAATACGGAAAGATCGTGTCGGAGTGCGGCGCGTTTTTGCGCGACAGAGATAAGATCGTCGCGGCGATCGCGTATTTCAAAAACGAATACGACGTTTTTGACGAAAAATACAAGCTCGCCGACATTTCCGATATCGGCGAGGCGATGATAAACCGCGACGTGATAGTAACGGCGCTGACGTATCTTTCGGCGATACGCGACTACATCGACGACGGCGGGAAGTCGCGCGGCTCGTACCTTATAATCGGGTGCGACGGGATCGACGAAGAACATTGGGACAAAGTCGAATATACGTCGTTTTCTTGCGGCGCGGCGCGTTCGCGCTTTGAAAACCGCCGACCGATACCGGACAGCGAACAATGGTTTGAGACTGTATATAATAAGTTCAAAAAATAAAATAACGGGCGACTTCAGTCGCCCGTTGTTTTGCTTTTTTATTTTATCTCCGTCATCACTCCCATGAATATGGGGAGGGACGACTCGTTATCGACGATCATATAGAAGAACGGTCGGTCGAGGACGACTTCGTGCTCGTACATGACCGCGTTCTTGCGTATGGTGACGATCGTTGCGGCGGCTGCTTTCGTGCCGCTTTCATCGACCTCGATGTGCGTCTTGTGTATCGCCTTGTCGACGTATATTTCGCCGACTTGGCACTCGGCAAGCTCCGTAAAGTCAGCGCCGCCGCCGAAAACGTCGGTCAGTCCGAGCGACATCAGCGCGGGGATGAGGTCGGCGTCGAAATCGAACGTGAACTTCGGCATCCCGATATGCGCCGCCTCTCCCGTGTCGGACGAGATCAGCTCATAGACCGTCTTGCCGTCAAGACGGCGCGCAAAGCTGAAAATATCCGTCTTTTCGTCGGGCAGAAGCGCGACGAAGCTGAATTTTCCGCCGTCATAATCCTTTGAAAAGCCCGTGAAATCATCGCCTTCAATATACTTTACTTCGGACGAATACATCATTTCGACAGACTGCTCTTTGCCGGTATACGATGTGAACGTGCCGTTTGTCACTTTCTCGAATTTCTGCGCCCACTCCGCGTCGAAAACGAGCGCGTTGACCAGCGCCGCGACCGTCGCCGCGTCGACGTCTCCGTATTCGATGATCTTTTCGATCATTTTGTCTGTGTTGTCGTTTACCCAGCCGTTTATCGCGTCGACCGTCGCAGGATCGGAGAAATCGACGGAATATACCGACGGATCGTACGCCGCCTTGACTCTTTCAAGGTACGACGTTTTGAATTTTACGCCGCTTTGCGCGAGCCAGAGCGAGTTTGCCGAGCTGAATCTGACCTTTTTGCTTCCCGTGTCGGAAAGGCGGAACGTAAGATACGCCATCGCTTCATCGAGTTGTTCCGTCGTCATTCCGAAGAAGTCTTCAAATTGAGCTTTCGTGTTGCCCGCAGTGCCGTCCGCCGTCATGCCGAGGGCAAGGATTATCGAAAGAGGCGAAACGAGCGTCGATTTGTTCTCCTCGGGTATCGTCGCCCGGAAAAGCGACAAAAACGCGCTTGTCAGCGTTTCGGTAGTGTCTTTTGTCGGAGTTTCAGCGCGAATGCGGTCGACGTTGATCTCTCTCATCAGATCGACAGCACCCTTTTGTTCTGCGGGCGATTTTGTGCAGGCGGCGACCGTCAGCATCGTTGCGATGATTGTCAGAACCGAAACAATTTTGATAAACAGACATTTTTTCATTATTTGACCTCCGTCACTATCCCCATAAAGATCGGCAGGTTTGTTTCGCTGTCGACGATAAAATAGACAAACGGGCGGTCGAGCACGACGCTTTTCGGTATTTCGGGGTTAAACGCAGTCGTTTCGACCATTATCACCGCCGTCACCGCCGCCGCTTTTGTGCCGGCGTTGTCAACGTCGATGTGAGTTTTGTGTATCACGTCGGAAATGTACGCGCCGCCGCCCTCGAACATCTCGGTAAAGTCGGCGAAGTCGTCGAACGCGTCGACGAGTCCGAGCGACACCAGAGTTTCTTTAAGACTGATATCGTAATCATACGAAAACTTCGGCATACGCGTGTTAACTTTTGAGTAACTTGCGTTTTTGATGGCGTCAATAAGCGTCTTTCCGTCAAGCGAATCGACGAAATCGAACACGTCGACGTTTTCATCCGGCAGGAGCGCGACAAATTTGTAATCTCCGCCCTCATAGTATTTGACAAACCCCGTCGCGTCCGTCATTTCGATGTATTCGTGCTCCTGCGACGACATCATCGGAACTGTCTGTTTTTCGCCGTTATAGGCGGTGAAAGTCCCGTCGTTTACCATATATTCATCGTATGGCGACGACCATTTCGCGTCGAAAACGAGCGCGTTGATCAGCACCATCAGGGTCGTCGGATCGAGGTCGTTGACGATCTTGTCTATCATTTCGTCGGTGTGCTCTTTTACCCAGCCGTTTATCTCATCGACCGTTTTTTTATCGGTAAAATCGACCGTGTAAAGCTGCGGGTAGTACGCGCCGAGCACGCGGGAAATGAAGCTCTCCTTCACAGTAAAATCGTCGCGCGACGTGTACCAGATCGAGTTCGCATAGTCGAATTTCGCCTTTTCGCTCGATTTCAGCATACCGTAGTAGTAATTCATCGCGGCGTCGAGCTGCTCGGTCGTCATGCCGAAGAGCTTTTCAAACTGCGCCTTTGTGTTTCCTGCCGCGCCGTCAGCCGTCATACCGAGGGCGGTAATGATCGAAAGAGGCGAAATGAGCGACGATTTCTTGTCCTTTGCGGTCGTCGATCTGAATAGATCGACATAGACTTCGGCGAGCTTTTCGACGTCGCTCTCCGTCAGCGTCTTTCCCGATATCATATCCGGTATAACGCCGGCGGTAAGATCGGTGCGCTTGATGACCCCGTTGGTCGAACCGCCGCTTGTCGTGCTCTCGGTTGCGCTCTGCGTCGTGTTCTGCGGCGTATCCTGCGACGCGCACGATACGGCGACGAGCATGACTGTCATAACGAGCAGCGCCGCCGTTATTCTTTTGATGACTTTCATTTATCCGTCCTCCTTTTCGTTTTGTTCTGTTTTAATATTGAAAACTATATCCCTGTCGCCGTCAAAAATAAAAATGTTCATTGATTTTGTGATAGACTCCGATACCTCGTCTGCGAGATGAGCCGTGATGACGAGAGTTTTTCCGTCGTTGTAGATCTCGGTGACGGTGAGCGAGCCGTAAAAGTTCAGCGCGACGCACGTTTTTATCCCTCTTCCCGAAAGATCATAATATTTTTGAACGTTGACGCCCGCGCTGATCGCGTTCGATTCAGCGCTTGACGCGCTCTCTTCGTTTGCGAACACTTCCATGCCGATGAAGTGTTTTTCAATGTCTTCAATGTTTTCTATCTTGATTTTCGGAGTCGTGTTGTAGCTCGCGCTTTCCGTCGCAGTGGCTGACGGCCCCGCCGTCGATTCGGTGACGTTTGCCGTCGCGCACGCTGTCGTTACGAGCTCCGTCGCGCACGCGGTTGTTGCGAGCTCCGTCGCATTTGCGGCGTCAAAAGTAGTTGACACCGCGGCGGTCGATAAGGCATCCGTGCCAATGCGTGTGCCTTCTCCGCCCGCGGTCATGTTTTCTTCCGAGCCGTTCGGCGTTTCATCAAGCGAATAAACGCCTGTATTTTCATCGGAGCTGTTATATACGCCGCCCGATTTCTGCGAATAAACGTTTACCTCGTTTCCCGCTTCGGTCTGCGATTGACCGTCGTAATACGCTGACTGCTTGCCCTCAACGCCGAAAAACGTCGGAGAGGCGACAGCCACCGCGACAATGAGCGCCGACATCGTTATCGAGCCGTACCTTATAATGTTTCTGCGCTTTTTGGCTTTTTCGACCTTATATTGTTCAAAGCGCCCGTAAACCTCGCTTTTGAATTCCTCATTGCTCTTCATAGCTGAACCCTCCTTTCATCAGTTCGTTTTTCAGCGCCGCCTTTGCCCGATAAAGCAAATTGGCCATCTGTTTTTTGTTCTTGTTCATTACTCTCGCCGCGTCGTCGCCCGACAGTCCTTCAAAATATATAAGCATAAGAACTTCGCGGTATTCGACGCCGATCTTCGACATCGCCTCGGCGATCTCGCGCCGGTTGTCGTTTTCCATCGCCGCCTTTTCGGCGTTGTCGCAGTCCGAAAACGTCGCGTCGTCCCATTCTTCCGGCATAAGCTCACGTCTCCGACGGCGCACGAAGTCTATCGCTTTGTGACGGGCGACGGAAAAGATATATGTTTTAAGAGAGCTCTTGAACGAGTACCTCGACGGGTGGATCAGCATTTCAAGAAACGTGTCCGCCGCGAGATCTTCCGCGTCCTGTTCGCTTATTACATATCTTTTGAGGAAATATGTAAGACTGTCGTGATAAAGGTCGATTATCTCGTCAAATCCGCTTTTGTCACCATCAAGATAGCGGCGGTAGCTACTTTCACCGCTGTTCATGAACTCTCCTTTCCCGGACCTTTTCGCATATTAGTCGAATGAGAATGGGGATTTTCTCACCAAGGTTCGAAAATTTTTTAATTGTTCTTTCGCCGTTTTCTTTTTCACAAAAAAGAAAATGTCAAAATGCTTTTCGGCACTATGCGCGGAAAAGCGCGCGAAAAGAGTAAAAAGGCACACCAAAAGGCGTGCCTTTTTGTCATATTACTCGGCCTCCGCCTCGTCGTTGCGCGAGAAAAGATTTCCTTCGTCGATGTCGATCTCGTCGTCTTCCGTTTCAACGTCTTCGTCATCGCCATCGTCATCGCTGTCGTCGGCGAGGTCTTCATCGTCGACTTTCTTCGAGTCGTAAACGAGATATCCGCCCGCCGCGCCCGTGATCGCCGAAAGAGCGAGCCATGCGCCCGACGATCTCTTTTTACCGAGAGTGATGAAAAACATTACGAGAGCCGAAAGCGATTGAACGAGCAGTGCAACGCCCGCGATGAATTTTGTTGTTTTTTTGAACATGATTGTTCTCCTTTCTTGTCATGTATGATTTATGCTTTCATTTTAAGGAAAGCGTTTATGAATCCGTCAAGATCGCCGTCCATAACGGCGGATATGTTGCCCGTCTCATATCCTGTGCGCGTGTCCTTGACGAGCGTGTACGGCATGAACACGTACGAGCGTATCTGCGAGCCCCACTCGATATTCGCTTTTTCGCCGCGGATATCGTCGATGCGCTCGAGGTTTTCGCGCTGCTTTATCTCCGCGAGTTTAGAGCGGAGCATACGGAGCGCTGTCTCTTTGTTCTGGAGCTGGCTGCGTTCCGTCTGACAACCGACGACGATGCCCGTCGGCTTATGCACGATGCGGATGGCGGAGTCGGTCTTGTTGATGTGCTGACCGCCCGCGCCGCTCGAACGGTGCGCCGTGATCTCAAGGTCTTCGTCGCGGAGCACGATGCTGTCGTCGTCCTCGATCTCGGGCGTCACCTCGCACGAGGCGAACGACGTGTGCCGCCTGCCCGACGCGTCGAACGGAGATATCCTGACAAGGCGGTGAACGCCGTGCTCGCTTTTGAGATATCCGTATGCGTTCTCGCCCTCGACGAGTATCGTCGCGCTCTTGATACCCGCTTCGTCGCCGTCGAGCCAATCGACCAGTTTGACGCTGAAGCCGTGCTTTTCGGCCCAGCGCGTGTACATACGATAGAGCATCAGCGCCCAATCCTGCGCTTCCGTGCCGCCGGCTCCCGGATGGAGCGAGAGGATAGCGTCGTTTTTGTCATACTGCCCCGAAAGGAGCGTTTCGATCCTCATTCTTTCCGCGGTCTCGCGCACGCGCGCTTCTTCCTCCTGCACCTCGGGGAGCATACTTTCGTCGCCCTCCTCAATGCCCATTTCGGCAAGCGTGATCGCGTCGTCGATCGACGACAGGAGCTTTTCGTATTCCTCGATCGTGTCCTTTGCTTTTTTCAGTTCGCGCAGAATGCGTCCCGAGTTCTCCTGATCGTCCCAGAACGACGGGGCGAACGTCTTTTCCTCGAGCTCGCGCGCGTCCTCACGGAGCTTTTCTATTTTAAGCGCCGAGCCGAGTTCGTCGGCGTCGCCTCTCAGGGCGCGAAGGCGCTGTATCGCTTCTTCAAATTCAATTATCATTTCGTGTTTCCCTTTATATAAGTATTTTTCTTCCCGCTTACAGTATAGCAGAAAACCGTCCGTTTGTAAAGACGCGCCACGCTACTTTTCGTGACTGCACGGGCTCTCGAAGAATCCTTCGAGGTTCATGCGGAGCCGCCCGTCAGTCATTTTGAATCCGACGGCTTTAGTTATCCTCGATTCTTCGCCGAGAAAGACCGCCTTGTGCACGCCGCACAGGTCGATGAAGTTCAGCGTTTGCCGCCCCATTATGAACAGCGCTTCAAAATCGTCGATCCCGTCAACGCATTTAAGATCGGTGACATACCCCGTGTCGCCGCTCATGTAAAACGTGCACACGCCGAGGAGCTTTTCGTCATCGCGCGCGGCGTATGCCATCTCGTGTTCCCTGTATTCGACTCCGCACGCGCGGCATATGTTTTCCTGCTCGTCTTTTTGAACGGGCTTTATAATAAGCATTTTTACCTCCTGAGCGATTCGACCTGCGCGCGCGTCAGATGGCGCCACTTGCCCGGCGCGAGATTGCCGAGATGCACATCGCCGACCGATATCCTTTTGAGCGTTCTGATCTTCAGTCCGAGCTGCTCGCACATTTTTCTTATCTGGCGGTTTCTTCCCTCGAAAAGCTCCATTTTCAGCACCGTTTCGCTTTGATTTTGACTGAGAACGGAGATATTCGCGGGCTTTGTTATGTAACCGTCGATATCGAACGGGCGCGTGAGCGCCTTCACCGTATCGGGTGTGACTTCACCTTGTATCTTCACGTGGTACACCTTCGGTTTATGGTATTTCGGGTGCATGAGTCGGTTTGAAAGCTCGCCGTCGTTGGTCAGAAGCAGAAGCCCCTCCGATTCCATATCGAGCCGACCTATTGGATAAACGCGCTCGCCAACGTCAGAGACAAGATCGGCGACGCACGGCCGCCCGCGCTCGTCGTTCATCGTTGTGACGTAGCCGACGGGTTTGTTGAGCATTATATAGATTTTCCTCACCCCGCCGCCGATAGCTTTGCCCTTGTACGTCACGACGTCGGTTTCGGGGTCGATCTTTTGTCCGATCGAGGCGGGAGTGCCGTTGACGAGCACGCGCCCCGCCTTGATCTCGTCCTCAGCGGCGCGGCGCGACATCACGCCCTCCCCCGATAGAAATTTCTGAAGCCGTATTTCTTCCAAAGTTTTTGCCTTTCCGTTTTATCCGGGAATAAGCGGCACGTCGCCGATCTTCCTCCCGTCAAGATAAAATCTCACTTCGCCGCCGAGCGCGGAGTATTCCTCCTCGACCACGATCTCCCCTCGCTCGCGCGGAAGAGTGACCGAAAGCTCGCACGGCGCAGTCAGTGTTGCCTTGCCGCTTTTCGTATTGATCTCCGTTATATAGTCGCCCGCGCGGCACAGTGTCACGCGCTCGTAAAGCGATAATCCGAGATCAAGCATAGCGCGGTGATCTCTCCAATCGTCGCCGTCGTCAAGAGTGACGGCGATCATCGTAACGCCGTCTTTTTCCGCCGCGGAAACGAGCGTGCGCCCGCATTTTTTCGTAAATCCCGTCTTGACTCCGATGATATCGTCATACGTGAAAAGCAGGCGGTTGTGATTGACGAACACGCGCGTCGCGTCGCCGCCGTCCATCTTCGCCGAATACTTTTTCGTTCCGACGATCTTTCCGACCGTCTCGTTTTCAAGGGCGGCGCGCGCGATCATCGAAAGGTCGTACGCCGACGTGTAATGTTCCTCGTCGTCGAGCCCGTGGGGATTGGAAAAATGCGTGTCGCCGAGCCCCAGCTCCTCCGCTTTTTCGTTCATAATGGCGGCGAATTCGTCGATCCCGCCCGCGATGTGATACGCTATCGCCGCCGCCGCGTCGTTGGCACTGCGGAGCATGAGCGCGTACATCAGCGTTTCCATCGTCACCTTTTCGCCCGCGTAGAGATATGCCGACGAGCCCTCGACGTTCGCCGCGCGCTCATCGACTGTCACGATCTCGTCTGGCGACGAATGCTCGGCGGCGACGAGCGCCGTCATTATTTTTGTCGTCGAGGCGGGACCGCGCCGCGAGTGCGCGTCCTTTTCGTATATAACGTCGCCGCTTTCAGCTTCGATCAGTACCGCTGCCGAAGCGGACGTTGAAACGGCGAGCGCGGACGTTCCGCACAATGATATCAGTATGATTGCGACCGAGGCCGCGAGAAATTTCTTCATTTTGTCACCTTTGCGTTTTTTTATTATTCTCCGCAAAGGCGGGCTGTTTTATTCCTTGTCTTCCTTGCCCTTTTCTTCTTCGGACTGATCCTCGTCCTTCTTTTTCTTGCCGATGGCCGCCTTGATCTTTTCGATGTATTCGGGCGCTTTGTCGATTATCGTCTGTATGGACGAGCCGAGGTCGTTCGCTCCCGCCTGATCGAGATTCAGGATGCTGACAGCGCCCGTCGCGCTGACGACGATGAAACCGACGGGTTTGACCGTAACGCCGGAACCCGAAGCGCCGCCGAAGTTGTTCTTTCCCGACGCCTGCGCGTTTTTACCGGGGTAATCGTTGCCGCCGCCGACAAATCCGACGGATACCTTCGAGATGGGGATGATCACCGTGCCCGACGGTGTGTCGATCGGCGTGCCGATGACGGAGTCCGCGTCGACTATGTTCTTTATCCCGTCAAGAGAGCTGGCGATGACTTCGGAAATCTTGTTCTTTCCGTTTCCGTTTTTGACGTTGTTTGCGTTTTGATTATTTTCCATGATCTCACCCTTTATATTTTTTATTTTTTGCTCATCAGTTTATTCACAGTCGGCAGCAGCACACCGAATATTCCGATGACACTCGCCGACAGCTCAAGCTCGGCGGCGAAGTCCGTTTTTTCCGACGTGAAATCGGCCGTGACCGACACCGCGCCGCTCTTTTCACGGAATTTGGTGTATCGACGCATGATCTCAAGCAGCTCGTCGCAGGCGTTCGCCGCCGCACCGTATATCACAGCCGTTTTCGCCGCCTCATCCGTTCCGACTTTAACGTTTAGTTTAATCAAGAGTATTTTCATTCTGCGGCGGAGCTTCGAGAGCAGCTCGCCGAGCACCTCGGCGGCTGAACGGAGCATATCTATCACGTCGTGTGCCGTTATTTCCCGTTTTTTCGGGGCGGCTTTCTTCGTCTGTTCTTTTTTTGCCGCTTTTTTCTTCTTTTTCTTTTTCGGGGGCGCGGGGTAGAGCGGCTTTCTCATGAAAAGCACGCGCCACTCGACGCTGACATCGTCGCCGACGACGATATGGAGTCTTACGGGAATATTCAGCGCGACGATCGCCGCCGCCGCGATGACGGCGGGAATTATCCACCACATAAGATCACCCCCGCAAATTTATATTTTCAAGTCACTGCGCCTCGGGCGACGCTCCCGGAAGAGAGATCGGAGGAAGCTGTTCGAGCGACGACATTCCGAATACGCGCAGGAAATTTTCCGTAGTCGCGTAAAGGTGCGGCCGTCCCGGAACGTCGAGTTGCCCGACGACTTTGACGAGCTCGCGCTCGACGAGCACGCCGACCGAATACGCGCTGTCAACGCCGCGGACCTGATCGACGTAAGCGCGCGTGATGGGCTGATTATACGCGATGATCGCAAGCGTTTCGAGCGACGCTTTCGATAAATTGCCGCCCTCGCGTACGCCGAGCGCCGCCTTGACGTAGTCGATAAAGACTTCCTTTGTCGTCAGCTGGCACGCACGCCCGAGTTTGAGAAGCTGAATTCCGCGGACAAGACCGCTCGCGTCGTATTCCGTTATATATTCGTCAACGGCGTCGGAGATCTCGTCCTCGCTGACGCCGATGACCTCGGCGAGCTTTTCATACGTCATGGGATGCCCCGCTGCGAAAAGCACCGCTTCGATTATCCTCTTTATTTCGTCTCTTGTGATGATCTTCTCATTGTCCATCGTCATTTCGTTGTTCATCGTCATTTTCCCTCTTGTCGCTCACAAAGCGAAGCACTATGTTTGTTTTCGATGTGCCGGTCGCTTCCCTGTCGATCTCGATATTTCCGTTTTTGAGCAGGTCGAGCACAGCGTAAAACGTCGCAACGATACCGGATCGCGTCGTCACGTCGTCGAACAGCGACTCGAAATCAACGCTCTTTTTATTTTTCATCACGTCGATTACGCGATCTATCATCTCCGAAACGGGCACGATCTGCTTTTTGATGATCGGATTGATCGACTCGATCGGCTTCGTCCTTTCGAGCTCGCGCTTATCCGATATCTTCATCAGAATACGCGTCATAGCTTCCGAAAGAAGCGAAATGTCCATATCGTCGAGCTTTGTCTTGTCAACAACTATCTCGTCGGTATCCTTTTCAAAGCGGCCGAAATACTCCTTTTCGAGAAACGAGAGCTTTTCGGCGGCTTCCTTCGCCGTCTTGTACTCCATCAGTGTGCGGACGAGCTCTTCGCGCGGGTCTTCGTCCTGCTTCGGCAGGAGCATCTTGCTCTTTATCAGCATCAGCTCCGACGCCATACGGATGAATTCGCCCGCGACCTCCATGTCATCGACCTGCATTGAGGCAACATACTCCATATACTGCTCGAAGATCACGGCGATCTTGATGTCGGCTATATTCATTTTGTTTTTTGCGATGAGCCCGAGGAGCAGATCAAGCGGCCCCTCGTAGACCTCGGTTTTGAATACAAGTTCCATTTGCACCGCCCGTTATAAGCTTTGGATGAGATAATACAACCCGTTTTCAAACAGCGGGATATAAGAGAGGAGCGACTGAAGCGCGCTCAGAATATAAAGCGCGACAACGCTTATTATACTGAATCTGAGCACGCGCGTGACAAACAGCACCACGGCGAAGAATCCTATCATTATGAATCTTTCATATTTCATCAGCCCGAAATACCACTTCGCCGGCAGGAACATGAACGCGATGCGCGAGCCGTCGAGAGGCGGCACCGGAATGAGGTTGAAGATTGCGAGCATGATATTGAGTTCGGCCGCCGCCGCAAAGAACATCAGCGTTCCGTACCACATATAAAATCCCGCGCCGTCGGAATTTGATATCGGTATCGCCGCGAAAAGATTGAATATCAAAAGCGAAACGATGCACAACACGATGTTTGATAAAGGTCCCGCTGCCGCAACAAGCGCCATGTCGCGCCGCGGCTTTTTGAAATGGCGGGAATTGACCGGAACGGGCTTTGCGTAACCTATGCCTATCAAAAACATCATTACAGCGCCCATCGGATCAATATGCTTTATGGGATTCAGCGTCAGCCGCCCGAAATTCTTCGCCGTCGGATCGCCGAGCTTATACGCCATCCATGCGTGCGAGCATTCATGGAACGAAAGAGACAGAAGCACCACCGGCACTCTTATCAAGTACATCAATATAGTGTAAGTTATATCGTTCATTTTTTCTCCTGAAACAAGTTATGTGATCTCAATTATCTTTGAAATTACCTCTTTTTTTCCGTCGCCGGTCAGCGCCGAAAACTCGATGACGGGTATTTCTCTGTCCGCGTACGGCGGGTTGAGGTACGGATGGGCGCGGAGCGCCTCAGCGTTCTGCCTGCGAGTCGTCGCGTTGACCTTGTCCGCCTTCGTTGCGACGACGGCGTACGGGATGCCCTCGGAATTGAGCCAGTCGAGCATCATCAGATCGTCCCCCGTCGGCCCGACCTTGAGGTCGATGAGCTGAAGCACAAGATCCGGCTTGCCGTCCTGAGTGATGTACTCTTCCATCAGCTTTGAAAAATCCTTTTGTATGTCGCCCGAGCGACGCGCAAAGCCGTAACCCGGGAGGTCGACAAGGTATATTTTTCTGTCAATAAGATAGAAGTTTATCGTCACCGTCTTGCCCGGCGAAGAGCTTGTGCGAGCGTAATTCTTTCTACCGATGACGGTGTTGATGAGAGAGCTTTTCCCGACGTTCGATCGCCCCGAAAGCGCTATCTGCGGGAGAGAGTCGCGCGGGAACTGATCTTTTCGCCCCGCCGTCATAATAAGTTCGGTATTCTGAAAAACGAGCGCCATCGCTTATCTTCCTCCGCTCGCGCGCGGACGCGCCGAAACGGCGACGAAGCCGTCCGTCTTGACTTCCGTCTCCGCGTCCTCCGCGGCGCCGTTGCGCACCAGCGCGACGTCGAGCGCCTCGCCGACGTTTGACACGGGAATGATCGTAACGTGCGTTTTCACTTCGTCGGCGACGTCGACAAGGTCGTCGACGTTGTCTTTCGGTATGATTATCGTGTTCACACCCGCGAGATACGCCGCCATTGTCTTTTCGCGCAGACCGCCTATCGCGGTGACGCGCCCGTGGAGCGTTATCTCGCCCGTCATGGCGACGTCGCGCCTGACGGGTATCCCCGACAGCTCGCTTACGAGCGACGTGACTATCGCCGCGCCCGCGCTCGGTCCGTCCTTAGGAACGGCTCCCTCGGGGAAATGGATATGTATGTCTTTCGTTTTGTAGAATTCGCCGTCGATGCCGAATTTGTCGGCGTTGAAGCGGACGTAGCTGATCGCCGCGTGCGCGGATTCCTTCATCACATCGCCGAGCGATCCGGTAAGCTCGAGCTTGCCCGTTCCGGGCATAGCAACCGTTTCGATGCGGAGCAGATCGCCGCCGAACTCGGTATACGCCATTCCGTTGACGATACCGATCTCATTTTCGTCGAATATCTTTTCCTGAATGATGTGTTGAGTGCCGAGGAAATCAATCAGCGTCTTTGATCTGATCCTGACGCTCTTCTCGCCGTCGACGATGTGCTTCGCTGCTTTTCGGCAGCATTTTGCAATCTGCTTTTCAAGACCGCGGACGCCCGCTTCGCGCGTATATTCGTCGATGATCTTATAGAGCGCGTCGTCGTCTATCTTGAACGTGCGCCCGTTCAGCCCGTGGCGCTTCGCCTGCTTCGGAATGAGATGATTTTTCGCTATCGAGAACTTTTCGCTCCGCGTGTACGAATGGAGCTCGATGATCTCCATTCTGTCGATCAGAGGCGCGGGAACGGTGTCGAGCGTGTTCGCCGTCGTGATAAACATACACGACGACAGATCGACGGGCATTTCGACGAAATGATCGCGGAACGCCTTGTTCTGTTCGCCGTCGAGCACTTCGAGCATCGCCGACGCGGGATCGCCTCGGCTGTCGTTCGCCATTTTGTCTATCTCGTCGAACAGGATGAGCGGATTCATCGTCTTTGCTTCGATAAGCGCGTTAATTATGCGCCCCGGCATCGCGCCGACGTATGTCTTTCTGTGTCCGCGGATGTCCGCCTCGTCACGAACGCCGCCAAGCGAAACGCGCACGAAGTTGCGCGAGAGTGCGCGGGCGATCGAGATCGCCACGGACGTTTTTCCCGTTCCGGGAGGGCCGACAAGGCAGATTATCTGGTTTTTCATATCGGGGTTGAGTTTCAGCGCCGCAAGGTATTCGAGAATGCGCTCCTTGACTTTTTCAAGCCCGTCGTGATCCTCGTCGAGTATCTTTCTCACCTTGTCGATGTCGAGAGAATCGTCGCTCTTTGCTCCGAACGGGATGTCGAGGCACGTTTCGATGTAGTTCTGCATCACCGTGTTGTCGGCGCTGCCGATAGGCATACGCTGCAGTTTTTTGATGTCGCGTTCAAGCTTTTCGCGCACTTCCTTCGGGAAATTGCCCTTTTTCAGCTTTTGCATATAGACGGATATGTCCTCGTCATCCTCGCCGAGTTCCTCCTGAATGACGCGCATCTGCTCGCGCAGATAGAAATCCCTTTGATTTTTGTCAAGATTCTCGCGCACTATGCGGTGTATTTTGTCCTCTTCGGAAAGTATCTGCTTTTCCTGTTCGAGAACAAGTATCGTCAGCTCGAGGCGGCGCATCGGATCGAACTCCTCGAGTATTTTTTCCTTGTCCGCAACGTCGACGACGATGTTGGCCGCGACAAAGTCGCAAAGCATCCCGGGCGTCTGAAGGGAATTTACGACGAACCAAAGCTCCTTTGAGAGCTTCGGAAGATATTTGACAAAATCGCCGAGCGTGTTTTTGAGATCGCGCATCAGCGCTTCGCCCTTGACGCCGCCGTTGTCGGCGACGGATATCGTCTTTTCCATTATCTCGGCGGCGAGATATTTGCCGCCCGCCGTCGTAAGCGACGTCAGATATGCGCGCTCGCGCGGCTCAGTCAGGATGCGGAAAGTCGAGCCGCTTCCTTTTACGATCTGCTTTATCTTCGCCGTAACGCCGACGGGATAGAGTTTTTCCGCCGTCGGCTCTTTTTCGCTGTATTCCTTCTGACAGACAATGAATATCATGCCATCGCCCTTCATTGCCGCCTCGCACGCGCGCTTTGAGAACGCGCGCCCTATTTCAAGACTCAGCGGTATGCCCGGAAACGCGACGAGCCCCCTCGTCGCGACGCACGGGAGCGTGTTTTTCTTTATCATTTCTGTGGTCGTTGTCATTTTTTCACCTTTCCGTTTATGTATGTGATCGGTCGCAAAACCGACGCTCTGCGATAAGTTCGTATAGTTTCCGATTATACTTTTTGTTATTATATCACAAACAAATGTAAAATTCCATATTATTTTGAATATTTAATATATTTTTAACATCTTTTCGCCCTTTTCTTTTTTGCGAAAAAGAAAAAGCGCCCCGCAGGGCGCTTTTCACATTACTCGTTTCAAAAATCAATGACCGGAAATCCGTCAAGCGTTTTTGAAAGCTCTTCGCACGCTTTTTGCTCCATGAAGATAAGCAGGAGCATGTTCTTTGTGCATATACTCTCGATTTTGGAATCGGTATAATTCGTCTGATAACTTGAATTGTACGCCTCGGCAAATTCGGCGAGATCGGCTTTGTACATCGCGTCGGTGTACTCTATCTTCAGCGAGTCGCAAACGGCGTGGCAGACGAGCGTCTGCATCACGGTCTGATTTGCCGACTTATCAAGATATTTCGCGTATTCCTCTTCGCCGCCCCATACTTCCTTTATAACGTCCTCTCTTGAAACGGCGGCGCCGCTCTGCGAGAACGATTTTATGCTTTCCTTGATGTTGTTTTCGCTCGTATTTTTGAAATACTTGTAATACTCGTTGTAAAGTCCCCTCGGAGCTTTGATGAGTTCCGAACGTTTGTAAACGACGTTCATTATTTCAAATTCGACGTAAAGCTCGAGGCGGAGCGCCTCTTTGAGATCGTAGAGAGACGAGTATTCCGTGTTTTCCCTTATCGGTCTGTTATAGCTTGTAATATTCGTTATCTTGACGGAGAAATCGACCGTTTCGCCGGCGAGATCGGCGTTCGGCCAATCCGTCGGGAACGTGACGGAGAATTCGCGTCTGCCGCCCTTTACAAGACCGACGAGCTGCTCGTCGAACTGCGCGGGATACTCCGAGCAGCCGAGAACAAACGTGCGCGCGTCATATTTGAGTCCGTCACGGAGCTCGCCGCCGACAGTCCCTTCAATATCCGCCGCCACGATGTCGCCCATCGAAGCGGAATTCTGCTCCGCGGAATATTTCTCATAGAAACTGTTGAGAGAATCGAGTATTTCGCTGTCGTCACACACGGGCGGGAGCACCTTTACGGGAGTTATCGTATAGCGCACCTTTTGGCCGGAAATGCGGGAGTCCGTCGTGTCATACGGCATTGTGAAAGTAAAATCGAACGCCGTGCCTATCCTGATCGTCCTTGCCTTCGCGCCCGTTGAAATGTTGTCGGCGTCTGTCACGTTATAAACGAGCGCGCTGTCAAACGTCGATTTGTAAGCGTCCTCGGTAAATTCGTAGATGTTGACCGTTCTTGTGTTCTCGCCCTCAAAGCAAAGCGCGGGGTAGCGAGTGTACGTCGCGGTCTCGTCGTCTCCGCCGATTATTTCGCAGACCTGATTGAACACGACGGTGTAGCCCCAGTCGACGTTGAACGTCGTCATTTCGGAAGCAAGCGCCTCGCGTTCCTCTTCGTAAGTCTTTTTGAAGTCTTCGAGAGAGAAATTCTTGTAATCTCCGACCTTTACGTAATCAAGCGGATCAATGCTCTTTACATTGAAGCTTCCGCATCCGCAGAGCACGATCGCCGCGGTCGCGAAAACAAGAAAGAGCGCAATAAACTTTTTCATTTTGAGTTTTCCATTCCTTTCAAAGTTCGCCGGCGCTATGCGCCGAAATAAAGCACACTTTTCTTTTTACCATATTTTCAGAAAAAATGCAACTGTTTTTTTGATTTTTGAAATAAAAAGTGCAAATGTTTTTCATTTCGCCGTCGTTTTCAGTCGGCTCATTAGTAATAGCGGACGGACGCTATCACTTTTCCGAGAATCACGGCCTCCTTTGTGATTATGGGCTTCATCTCGCTGTTTTCCGGCTGCAGGCGGAAGTGGCCGTTCTCGCGGTAGAATGTCTTGACCGTCGCCTCGTCGTCTATCAACACGACGGCGATGTCGCCGTTGTCGACGTAGCTCGTGCGGCTGACGATCACTGTGTCGCCGTCCATTATTCCCGCCTCGATCATACTGCGCCCTTTGATTCGCAGAGCGAATATCTCCGACGGGAGCGTGCCTTTCGGCGCGCAGAATTCGATATACCCGTCGAGATTTTCCGCCGCAAGTATCGGCAGTCCCGCCGCGACCTGACCGACTATCGGCACCCTTACCGTCGTTGAGTCGCTCTCGCCGCCGTCGGTGCGAAGCGTGCGGCTCTTTCCCTGCTCCCTTTTGATATAACCTTTCGATTCAAGCCGCTCGATGTACGAATGTACGGTCGCCGTACTCTTTATCCCGAGAGCGTTCTGGATGTCGCGCACGGACGGAGAATATCCGTTTCGCTCGAGCACACCGCGGATGTACTCGTAAACCTTTCGTTCTCTTTCTGTAAGGTTTTCCATATTTTTACCTCGTTTCAGTGAAAAATGTGTTCGCTTGTTTCTTTATCCATTATATTTTACCACACTTTTTTGAAAAATGCAAACATTTGTTTGAAATTTTCGTAAAATTTTATATCATTTTTTCGATTTTCGCATACGATGATATCACAAAACTCGATCTACGGGTGATTTTATGAACTTTTCAAAACCGCTTGACGCGATCAACCTCTTCTCCGCGTGCGTTGAAGCGGAGCGTCGCGGCGCGCGGCTCTTCTTCATCGGCAAAACGGCGCTCGGCGTGCCGATACCGTGCGTTCGCGTCGGACGAGGAGACGGCGCCGCGATATTCGTCGGAGCGCATCACGGCATGGAACACATTACGTCAAATATACTTCTGAAATTTGCGCTCGACGCGCAGGGCGACGGCATACCGACCAAGAGCGAGCTTTTCGTCGTGCCGATGCTGAACATCGACGGGTGCGCCGTCGCACAGGGGGAGGCGCTCCCGCTCTCGCACGAAAGATACGACGCGTCTCTTTTCCCTCGCTGGCAGGCGAACGCGCGCGGCGTCGATCTGAACCACAACTATGACGCCGGCTTTGACAAATGCAAAGCCGCCGAGCGCGCGATGGGCATAACGTCGCCTGCGGCGACGCGATACGGCGGCGAATATCCCGGAAGCGAACCCGAAACGGCGGCACTCTGCCGCCTGACGCGCGCGCTCGCACCGCGTCTGAATGTCGCCGTGGCGCTGCACACTCAAGGCGAAGAGATATACTTCGACTACGGCGGGAAAATACCGCACGGCGCGAAAGCGCTCGCCGAGCGCATGGCGCTCGTTTCGGGCTACCGGCTGTCTCGCCCCGACGAAGATGTGGCGAGCCATGCGGGGTACAAGGATTATGTGATCGAAAAACTCGGCGTTCCCGCGTTCACGGTCGAGTGCGGCAAGGGAGTAAATCCGCTCCCGCCGGAAAATTTTGATGAAATATATAAAAAAGTGCGCCCGATTTTGACCGAAGCCGCACTTTTTTGAAAAAAACTATTGCAATTAACGTGTGTTTTTATGTATAATTATTTTGAGGCGTCGTCAACGCCGAGATAAAGCCGCACCATTCGGGCGAGCAGCTCGTCGCGGTCGAGCTTTGAGATCAGCGCGCGCGCACCGCTGTGGTTTGTGATGTATGTCGGATCCTCGGACAGAAGATAGCCGACGATCTGGCTTATCGGATCGTATCCCTTTTCGCTGAGAAGCTTGTATACTTCGCACAGAATCTCGCGGTTGCGGTTTTCGCCGCCCTCTATCGCGTCGAATTTCATCGTGTTTTCAAGTTCGTTCATAGCGCACCTCAAAATAAAACGAATTGACGCTTCGCGTCATGACAATGCGCCTCGGGCGCAATTCTTTATTTACCATTGTACACTATATTTTGCCGTTTTTCAAGGCAAAGTTTCAAAAATAATCAAAAAGGGGACAAAAATGGATATTTCACTTAAAAAGCTCACTGTCGACGATGTCATCGCCAAAGAAAACGAGATACTCGGGAAGATAAGGGAGATAAAGGAAAAATACGACGCGGTATTCGCAGAGCTCGGCTGTGAGATCGAAGCGGACTACGTCAAGCGCGGCGAGTACGACGACGAGTTTTCCGATATCGACGAAAATCCCGATAATTACGTTGTCGGTTATTTCAGCCGCGCAAACTTCGCCGTCAAGAGAATAAAGACGGATGACGCGCTCGCCGCCGACTTCGTTCCCGCAGAGGGTGAAACGGAAGAGGAGGCCGAAGCAGAACGCGAAGCTCTTACGGCGCAGGCGGAGCGCGACCGCACCGTCGCCTACACGGAGATCATGATAATCCGCATTTATAAGTCGTTCTGGACGGAAAAGGTCACGTTCTGCGACGATCTTTCGACTCTCGAAGCGGACTTCGAGGAATTTGCGGAAAAGTTGAGAGAAAAAAACGAAGAATAAGAATTTTTTCGCCGATCACCCAATAAGCGCGCATGGCGCGACACTTTATTTGAGAAAGAGAGGCGAATTTTATGCTTTGGTTTCTCCCTGATCCCGTGCGTCACCTTATTGAAGATCTGCATTTGCAAGCGCCTGTGATAATTACATTCTTTGTTTTGGCTTTTTTTCTGATACTGAAATTACGCGACGTCATCAGATTCGCATTTGTCAGGTCAAAGATAAAGAGAATGCTGAAAAAACACGGCAAATGTGTGAAGACCGTCAACTTAAACGCGTTTTTTCTCGGCGGTAAAAACAAAACGGATTTTTATGTCATAACGCCAAAAGAAACGCTCGCCGTCAAGGTTTTCGGAAAAGTGCGGCGAAATCTTGAATACTGCTTTGACGATGAGGGCGGCTATTACACGCAAAAATACATTTCAGTTCCCTATGCGCGCGGAATAAAACTTTTGCCGCTCGGATTTGGAAAAAAGAAGATTTTACCTGTTATCGACTTTACTTATCGGGCAAAGGATCTCGGCATCGACGAAAAAAGCATTGTTCCCGCTATATTATTTAATCCCGCACCGCATTTGCTTACTCGCGGTTCGGACGTCGAGAACAAAGTGCGCGACGGTAAAAGATGGTGCGTGCCGTATCTGTTCAATCCGTTTGAAAATCTCAACGGAATGGTTGTTCTCGACACCATGTCGCTCAGAAGCACTTTTTCGTGCATTGAAACGGGTGTGTCGCCAATAGGAAAATAAAAGCGCCCGCGGGCGCTTTTTTATTTGTTTTTTTCAAAACACCCAATGATCCACATTTCAAATACACTTTATTTACGAAAGGCGGTGAAAATCTGTGAACGCGAGCGTTCTTGAAAAATACGTCGACAAAGTTTACGCATACGCCGTCAGACGCACGTTCAGCGACGACGAGGCGAGCGATCTCTCGCAGGAAATACTGCTCACGGCGCTGAAAAGTCTCCCAAACCTGCGCGACGACGACAAATTCGAGCCATGGCTTTGGGGGATCGCGGAAAACGTAACGAAGTCATTTTCGCGGAGAATGGGAAAACAGCGCGCGATGTTTTCCTATGACATCCCCGACATTCCGGACGACGAGCCGGATGATGACTTTTCAGAGGAATACGGCGTTTTGCGCGAAAAGATAGCGTATCTTTCAAAAATTTACCGCGAGATCACCGTGCTTTACTATTACGACGGCCTTTCGATAAAAAACATCGCCGAGCGCCTGAAAATCCCCGAGGGCACGGTCACATGGCGGCTCTCGGAGGCGCGGCGAAAAATCAAAAAGGAGTTTGATGATATGGAAGAAAGCGCATTAAAACCGGGAAAACTCAGAATCGACATATACGGAACGGGAAATTACGACGGAATAGAAAAACCGTTCCCGAGCGCGTATGTAAACGACGCGCTCTCGCAGAACATTTTGCTTTACTGCTATGATGAGCCGCGATCCATCGAGGAGATCGCAAAATACACCGGAGTGCCCGCGTATTACGTGGAGGACAGGGTTGAAAATCTTGTCCGCCGCAACGCGGTCGCCTGTGAAACAAAGGGAAAATATCTTACGGATTTTCTGATTTTTGACGACAGTTACGGCATCTTTTGTGAGCAAAACGCCGAAAAAACAATGCTTCCCGTCGCTGACAAAGTCGGCGCGGCACTGAAAAAAATCGCAGAAGAAACGTATTTGCTCGATCACTTCAAGGGAGAGCAAAGCAAAAGCGATTTGTTTTATCTTTACGCAGTTTTAACTCTTGACTATATTTCACACAAGAGGCAAAAAAAGGGGGCTGCTGATATCGAGCAAAAATACGACGGGTATCGCTGGAATTATATCGGATTTAACGGAAACGGTAAACACGAAATGCTGAAATTCGCCAAAGCGATCAGTATGAACACTTATCATCCGTATGTTACGAAAAACGGAGGAAAATCATATAAACACACGGTGTACAATTCCGTGGGAAAATATCGCCGTATGATGTACGACTATCAGATAAACGCGTGCGTTGATATCCTCACAAAAGGATCGACCGATTTGAAAAATGACGCGGCAAGCGCGATCAAAGACGGATATATCGTTCGTAACGACGACGGAACGATGAAAGTCAAAATCCCCGCGTTCACGTCCGAACAGTTGAAAAAAATCAATGAGATCATAGAAAAAAACTTTTCACCCGTTTCAGACGATTTTTTCAAACGCGCGGACATATTCTTTGCTGAATACAAAAAAGTTTTTCCAAAGCGTTTCTTGAATGACGCGTATCATTTTACGTCGTATTCGGCTATCGGAATGGTCATTATCGACAGAATGACGCGTTTGGGAGAGATTGCACCGCCGTCAAATGATTATGTTTGCGATGTGCTGACTGAAATGTAATAAATCAAAAAAGCGCCCGCGGGCGCTTTTTTGATTTAATTTTTCCCTGACGAAAAAAACTCGCGCCCTCTTGCCAATTCCCTTGTTTTGTGATATTATGTAAAATGAATAAGAATTTTCGGAGAAAACAATGATAAAAAATAAACTCGGTGAAACCGACCTCAAAACATCGGATTTCAACTTCGATCTGCCGCAGGAACTGATCGCGCAGCATCCGACGTCGGAGCGCGACGCGGCGCGCCTCATGGTCGTTCATCGCAAAACGGGTGAGATCGAACACCGCATATTCCGCGACATAACCGAATATCTGCGCCCCGGCGACGTGCTCGTCATCAACGACTCGAAAGTCATTCCCGCGCGTATCTACGGGCAAAAAATAAAAGATGAGGGCGACGGCGCGCAGTGCGAATTCGTCCTGCTCCGCCAGAAAGAACTCGACGTGTGGGACGTGATCGTCCGCCCGGGCAGACGGCTGAAAACGGGCGCGCGCGTTTCGTTCGGCGACGGGATACTGACCGCCGAGATCGTCGACGTGACGGGCGACGGCGACCGCATCGTGCGCTTTGAATACGACAAAGCGGGTGGAGAAACACTCTACTCGATCCTCGACAAGATCGGCAAAATGCCGCTCCCGCCTTACATCACGGAAGAACTGAAAAACAACGACGACTACCAGACGGTCTACGCAAAGGACCTCGGCAGCGCCGCCGCGCCGACGGCGGGGCTGCATTTCACCGAGGAACTGCTTCAAAAAATACGCGAAACGGGCGTTGAGATAGCGCCCGTCATGCTCCACGTCGGGCTCGGAACTTTCCGTCCCGTCAAAGCGGAGAAGATACAGGACCACGTCATGCACGGAGAGTTTTTCTCCGTCGGCGAAGAAAGCGCCGAAAAGATAAACCGCGCGAGGAAAAACGGCGGGCGCATCGTAGCCGTCGGCACAACTTCATGCCGCACGCTCGAAAGCGCGTCGGACGACAGCGGAGTCGTTCATGCAATGACCGACGACACGGGAATTTTCATCTACCCGGGGTACAAATTCAAGGCGGTCGACGCGCTGATAACGAATTTCCACCTGCCCGAAAGCACGCTGATAATGCTCGTTTCCGCCCTCACGGGAACGGAACTTATAAAGAAAGCGTACGAAACCGCAATAAAAGAAAAATACAGATTTTTCTCATTCGGCGACGCAATGCTCATCGAATGACTATATATTGAAATATCGAAATATGTCTATCTGAAAGGAGTCGGCGAAAATGGCAAATATTATGGCAATAGCAGGACCTACCGCGTCGGGAAAGAGCGCGCTCGCGCTCGGCGTCTGCCGCGAGGTGAGCGGCGAGATCGTTTCGTTCGACTCTATGCAGATATATAAAAACATGAATATCGGCACGGCAAAACCGACGCGCGCCGAGCAGGCGGAGATCACGCATCACCTGATAGATATATGCGAACCGACGGAGAAATTTTCCGCCGCGGATTTCGCCGCGCGCGCGTCGCGCGCCGTTGACGAAATTCATTCGCGCGGAAAGGTCGCCGTGCTATGCGGAGGGACGGGGCTATACCTCGACGGATTTCTCTTCGGAAGAAACTACGGGGAGATCGCGTCCGACGAGGCGCTCCGCGCCTCGCTTTACGATTTTGCCGAAAAAAACGGCGTTTCCGCGCTCCACGATATGCTCACAAAGCTCGATCCCGCCGCGGCGGCGGCAATACACGAAAACAACGTCAAGCGCGTCGTGCGCGCCATCGAGATATGCAAAACGAGCGGTATGACCAAAACGGAATGGGACGCGCAGGCAAATCACGCGCCATCAAGAGAGGCGGATATCATCGTCCTCGACTTTCGCGATCGAGAAAAATTATACGCCCGCATCGACGCGCGCGTCGAAAAGATGATCGCGGACGGACTTGCCGATGAAACGGAAAAGCTGTATAAGTCGGGCGCGCTCGCGCCCGAAAACACCGCGTTTCAGGCGATCGGATACAAGGAAATGCTCCCTTTCGTGCGCGGCGAAATCTCGCTCGCCGAAGCGACTGCCGCGCTGAAACTCGCAACGCGCCATTACGCGAAACGTCAGCTGACGTGGTTCCGAAAATACGGCGGCACGCGCCTTTACGTCGACGACTGCAAAACGGCGGACGATCTGCTCAAAGCGGCGCTCGATGCGCTCGGAGGTGACGATGAAAAAAGGATTTAAGATCGCGGTCACCGTCGCGCCGCTCGTCGCGCTGGCACTGCTCGCCGCGTACGTGATTTACCACATTATTTCGCTCGCGCCGCGCGACAATTTTGCGCTCGTGAAAAAAGCGACTCTCGAAGAAAAGATTGCGCTTGACGGATTCCTTTTCCGCGACGAAACGGTGCTGACATCAAGCGGAGGGATCGAGAAGCTTTATTATTCCGACGGTGAAAAGATCGCCGCGGGAGCCGTCGTCGCGAGCAACGGAAACGATATAATCAGCGAAAAATCGGGATATTTTTACTCCGACGTCGACGGGTACGAGGCGCTGTTCACCGCCGACGCGGCGCTCGCTCTTGACATTGAAAATTTCGACAGAATAACGACCGAAAATCCGTTTGACGATTCAAAGCACGCAAAACCGACTCAACCCATCGGAGCGTTCGGAAAAGTTGCGACTGATTTTGTCTGGTACTTCGCAGTCAAAACCGACAAGACGGACAGATTCGACCTCGGGGAAGAATACGCGGCCGCTTTCGGCGGCGAGAGCGTGACGCTCAAGCTTATAAAAAGATCGGACGGCGAAAAAAGCTCCGTGCTCGTGTTCAGATGCGACGAGATGCCGCGAGGTATCGTGTTCAAGAGAGCGATGACGGGCGAGATCACCGTTGCCGTCCACAGCGGCACGGCGGTGCCGTCCGACGCGGTATATTATATAGACAAATCGACATATATCTATATATTTGACGACGGATACGCGAGGCGCCGCGCCGCGAATTTCGTTTTTGAAAAAGACGGCGTCTGCATTGTGGAAAGCAAATTCATTAACGAAGGCGACCTCGTTCTGATCGGCAAAAATCTTTATGACGGCAAGGTGATGCACTGATGGATAAAGAGTTTATAAAATCGAATATCGCAAAAGCCGAGGCGGAAGCCGCCGCGCACGGCGCCGTTCTTTGCGCCGTAATAAAGACGCGCCGGGATGAAGAGATCGACTTTGCGCTCGGCGAGTGCGGCGTGCGCGTCGTCGGAGAAAATCGAGTCCAGGAACTGCTCGCCCACTACCCCACGCTGAAAAAGCACAACGCCGAGATACATTTCATCGGGCACCTGCAGAAAAACAAAGTAAAATACATCGCAGACAAGGTCGACATGGTCGAATCGCTCGACAGCGTCGCGCTCGCCGAGGAGATCGAAAAGCAGTTCTCGAAAGTCGGGCGGCGCGTTGACGCGCTCGTCGAGATCAACATCGGACGCGAAGAGCAGAAGAGCGGTATTCTGCCGGAACAGCTCGATGCGTTTCTCGATGAGCTCGGACGATTTGAGCATATAAACGTCCGCGGATTGATGACAGTCGCGCCGAAGTGCGAAAACGTCTCCGATTACGATAAATATTTCGCCGCGACAAAGGAACTTTTCGACGGCGTGTTCATGAAAAAACGACCGGACGTTCCCGTCCCCGTGTTGTCGATGGGAATGAGCGAGAGCTATCCGTCGGCGCTGAAATTCGGCACTACCGAGATACGCCTCGGCACCAAAATCTTCGGAAAACGCCCCGACGCGCCCAAAAAGTAAACAAAATTTACCGTAAATGCTCATTTACCGCCACTTTTCGCCACGCAATAAAAAAAATTTTACTTTTTTTGAAAAGTAACTTGCAATTATGGAAAGTTGTATGATATAATGAATTTACTTTATAAAAGTATAATTTCATCCCACGGGCGAACGCCCCTTTTATGAAAAATAAACAAGTTAAATATTCGGAGGTAAAAAATGGGATTCCTTGACAAAATCAAAAACATGGTAAGCACAGAGGACAGCTACGCTAACGACGGTTATCCGCTCGAGCAGGACGACGATCTTTCCGCACTGCAGCAGGGCGCGACCCGCACACCCACAAACACGGGCATGAGCATCAACGCGGTTGCCATCGAGCTCAAAGTCGTCAAACCCGAGCGCTATGACAACGTAACGCAGATCGCCGACCACCTTCTCAATCACCGCACTGTCGTGCTCAACCTCGAAGCCACGAACAGAGAAACGGCGAGAAGGATCCTCGACTTCCTTTCCGGCGTCGCATATTCCATCGACGGACAGCTCAAGAGAGTTGCGAACAACACGTTTGTCATCACTCCGTGCAACGTCGACGTTTCCGGCGACCAGATGAGAGCAAGCGAGCAGAAGAACAGCGCCATCCATGCGGAACCCGTTGTAAGCAACCTCAGCAGCGATACACTTTTCTGATCGGATCATTCTCGATCGGATCACGCGCGAGAAAAACTCGCGCACTTTCCACGCGAAATCGGCGGTGCGGCGCATAGTTTTGCCGAACCGCCTCATTTTTTTGAGGAAGCAGGTCACATAAAATGGCACAAACAGCAGAATCATTCGGTAAGGCCGAATTCAAAAGATCGCTTCGCGGCTACACGCCCGCCGAGGTTGACAAATACGTCAAAACTCTGACGGAGGCGTATTCCGCGCTTTACAGAGAGAACGCCGAGCTTGAAAAAAAACTCGCGGACGCCGAGGACAAGATCGCGGAGCTTCAGAAGATAAAGGACACGCTCGAGCAGGCAAAGAAAAAATCGAACGACATAGTTCACGACGCTTACGAAAACGCCGACGGCATCCTTTTCTCGATCAAGACGAGCTGCGATGAGATACTCCGCGGCTTCCGCAAAAAAGTCGAGGAGCAGAAGGCGCTCCTCTATCAAACAAAAAAAAGCGTCGAGCTTTTCCAGCACGAGCTTTTTGAAAAATACAAAGTTCACGTCGAGCTGATCGAACAGCTCATCCCGAAGGAGCCGACGGAAGAGATACTCTCCGCAGATGACTACGTTGAGCGAGTCGTGTCGAATCTCAAGCGCGAGATATCCGCCGAATACGGTGTGACGATCGACAAGATCGTACCGCCCGAAAAGAAGCTCGTCAAAGTCGAGGACGCGGCGAAGATCGCAAAGAAGATCGAACAAACGATCCCCGATCCCGCGCCCGTCGGCGACGAAAAATATATGTTCGTCGAAAACGACGCGGAGAACGTCGTTGCACGCCGCGTGCCGACGGTCATCGAAATGCTCACCGAATACGAAAAGAAACAAGCGCAGAAAATAGACAACGACGGCGTACAGCTTGCGCTCGACATCGAGGCGGGCACGTCAAAGCCGTCAGAAAACTGATATGATACTTTGGATAATAATCATAATCGCGTCCGTCCTCATCGACCAAGGGACGAAACTGCTTATATCGAACACGTTTGAGCTCGGCGAAACTCACGTGCTGATAAAAGGAGTGCTGAATTTCACCTACATCCGCAACGAAGGCGCGGCGTGGGGGATATTTTCGGACAGCCGCTGGGTGTTCATCGCAATAACGGCGGTAATGCTCGTCGTGCTCCCGCTCGTGCTTTACAAATATAGAAAACTTCACTTTCTCTTCGGCTTTTCGCTCTCGCTGATCATCGGCGGCGCGGCGGGAAACATGATCGACAGAGTCTTTCAGGGCAGTGTCGTCGATTTCATTCAGGCGGCGTTCATCGACTTTCCGATATTCAATTTCGCCGACTGCTGCGTGACGGTCGGAGCGGCGCTGATGTTCATTTATCTCGTATTCATCGACAAAACGCTGTTCAAATCCAAAAAGGACGAGGAAGATCCGGCAAAAGCCGTCGAGGCGGAAAGCGCGGAAAAAACAGAGGTCAAAAATGAAAATAACGGCGACACAGAGCAGTAACGGAAAGCGCATCGACGTTTTCGTTTCCGAAAACTCGGAGCTTTCCCGCGCTCGCGTTCAGAAAATGCTCGACGGAGGACTGATATCCGTCGGCGGCGTATGTGTGCCGAAAAGCTATAAGATCAAAGAGGGGGACATCGTTTCGTTTGACGAAACGCCGCCGAAGCCGCTCGACGCGGCGGCGGAGGACATCCCTCTCGATGTCGTTTATGAGGACGACGACATCATCGTGATAAACAAACCGAAGGGGCTCGTCGTTCATCCCGCGGCGGGAAACGAGAACGGCACTCTGGTCAACGCGCTTCTGTATCGGTGCGGCGATTCGCTTTCGGGCATCGGCGGCGTCGCGCGCCCGGGGATAGTCCACCGCATCGACAAAGACACAAGCGGCCTGCTCGTCGTAGCAAAAAACGACGCTGCGCACATAAGTCTTTCCGATCAGATAAAGCGCCACGAAGTCGCGCGCGTCTACCACGCGATCGCGCTCGGGCATATCGACGGCCCGCTGACGCTCGACTACCCGATCGGCCGCCACCCCGTTGACCGCAAAAAAATGGCGGTGACGGCGAAAAACTCGAAAAGCGCGGTGACGCACGTCGAGGTGATTGAAGAACTCGCGGGAGCGACATACGTGAAATGTTCTCTCGAAACGGGGCGCACGCACCAGATCCGCGTGCATCTGAGCCACATCGGGCATCCCATCCTCGGCGACGAGGTGTACGGCGGAGTTAAAAATCCCGTGGCGCAGAAATTCAGCTCGCTGCTCGACGGTCAGTGCCTTCACGCAAAGGCACTGACTTTGACGCATCCGCGCACAAGCGAAAAAATGCACTTCGAGTGCCCGCTCCCCGATTATTTTGAAAAAATACTATCTACATTGCGAGGGACATATTGAAAAAGTTTGAAAACATCATTTTAGCGTCCGATATCGACGGCACGTTCGTCTGGCAATACGGCGAGGTGAGCCCGAAAAACTATGAAAAAATCCGCTATTTCATTGAAAACGGCGGTCATTTTCTGTTCTCTTCGGGGCGCAACACGAAAGACATCTGCGTCGTCGGCGAGGGACTCCTTTCTCTTGTCAACACGCCGTGCGTGCTGTGCAACGGCGCGCTGCTCTACGACGTGCGGAAAGACGTGATCGAAAATCCCGTTTACGTAGACACGGCCGACATGGTCGCGCTCCTCACCGACGCTGACGAGAAATTCCCCGACGTCGGCTTCCGCGCGTCGTACGAGGGCGGCTTTATCGTGCGCGAGGGCGACGATTACATAAGAAACGAGCTGACAAAATACGACACCGTTCGCTTTGCAACATTCGTCTCGCTCCCCGACTTCAATAAATACAAATTCTTCAAAACCATATTCCGCGCGCCCGCCGAGCGCGTCGCCGAAGTCGCCGATTATATCATCCCGAAATACAGCGATCGCTTTGCGTTCACGCGCTCTTCGGTGAACATCCTCGAGGTGATGCCGCAAGGCGTCACGAAAGCGACGCAGCTGAAATATCTCAAAGAAAAAATGAAAAAAGACTACCACGACGCGACGCTTTGGTGCGTCGGCGACTTCGACAACGACGTAGATATGCTTCGCTTTGCCGACGTCGCGGCGTGTCCCGCGAACTCGACAGATGCGGTGAAAGCGATCTGCTCCGTTCATCTTTGTCACTGCAAAGACGGCGCGGTGGGGGAACTGATCGACGTGATAGAAGAACGGTTGAAATAAAATATCCGACATTGAAAAATCCGCGCGGCGCGCGGATTTTTTCTTTATCTATTCATGTTTTTTTCTTTTCCGCTCGACAAATCCGCTGTCACCGACCGACTGCTTGAAGCCCTGTCCGATAGTTTCCATGGATTCGCCGACGATCATAAACGCGTTCGGGTCAATCTCTCGTACGATGAGTTTGAGCTGATATATCTCACTCTTTTTGACGACGCACATAATTATCTTTTCGGGGTTTTTGGTGTACCAGCCCATGCCGTCGAGCATCGTCACGCCGCGGGCGAGGCGAGTCGAGATCGCGTTTGCGATATCCTCATTTTTTGGCGAGAAGATGTAGAGTATGCCGCCCTTGTCAAAGCCGCCCGAAACGAGTCCGAGAACGCCCGTTGACATGAGCACCGCGACGAACGAATAAAGCACCGTCAGCCAATCCTTCATTGCAACGGCGGCGTATGTTATCGTCACAACGTCGGTAAGCAGAATGAGATTCGACGTGCTGAGCTTCTTGAATTTCGGTTTTAGCAGGAGCGCGATTATGTCGGTGCCGCCCGTCGTGTAACCGCGGCTGAAAAACAGCCCTATCGAAACGCCAAGCGTCACGCCGCCGAATATCGCGTAAAGGAGCTTGTTTTCACCGGGATTCGCAAACGCGGGCGGAAACAGATCGAGCAGTTCCGCAATATAAACGAACAGAGAGCCCGTCGCTATCCCTATTATCGACTTTATGCTCGAACGCATGCCGTAAACGATCATAAGTCCGATTATCAAAGGTATATTGAGTATCAGGATCACAAGACCGGTCGGAAAGCCGTAAAGCACGTTCCACACAGTCGCAAGACCGCCGATACCGCCGACGAAGATATTGCCGGGTACAAGGAACATATTGTAAGCGACCGAATACACTACCCCCGCGACGATTAGATACGGAATATCTATCAGCTTGTTCATCAAAGCTTTTTTATCCACTTGTGACCTCCGTTTGCATTAAATGAAATATTCGGGAATATATATTCCTGTAAGTCTCTGTGTCCGTCGGCGCGAAATTATTTTTCCTCCGCCGAAAGACATTATACTATAAAACTCGGAAGGTTTCAAGAGTGAAAAGAATAAAAGTTTTTTTCGGGAACGCGCTTCTTCTCGCCGCGGCAACTATTTTCATGCGTACGGTGTCGGTAGCGTGGGGCGCTTACGTTTCGGGGCGCATCGGCGCCGAGGGAATGGGGCTTTACTCGCTCATTATGAGCGCCTATGCTTTCGCCGTAACGCTTGCGACGTCCGGGATAAATCTCGCCGTCGTGCGCCTTGTTTCCGAGGAGCTCGCTCTGGGCAACGGGCGCGGCGCCATCCGCGCGATGCGGCGGTGCCTTTGCTGTGCGCTATTGTTCGGCACGGGCGCGGCGATACTTCTCTTCTCGCTCGCGCACGTGATTTCGGGCGAGCTTCTCGGCGACGCGAGAACTGAGATGTCGCTGCGCGCTCTGTCGGCGAGTTTGCCGTTCATCGCCGTTTCAAACGTGTTCTCGGGGTACTTTGCCGCGGTCAAAAGGATATACAAAAACGCCGCGGCGGCAATCGTCGAACAGTTCGTCAAGATCGGGATAATATACACCCTGCTCGCCGCTCTCGCTCCGAGAGGCGTCGAGTACGCGTGCCTTGCGCTCGTCATCGGAGCGAGCGTATCCGAGGGGATATCGTTTTCGTATATGCTCGTTTTATATCTCGTTGACAAGCGCCGCCACGTCAAAAAGACGGACGCTCAACCGACGGGCGATTTTACAAGGCGACTGCTCGGTATTTCGATGCCGATCGCACTGAGCGCATATCTGCGCTCGGGGCTGGTGACCGTCGAGCACGTGCTCATTCCGCGCGGTCTGCGCCTTTACGGCGCGAACACATCGGAGGCGTTGTCGCTTTACGGAGTCATACACGGGATGGTGTTCCCGCTCGTGCTGTTCCCCGCCGCGCTGTGCCAGACATTCGCATCGCTGATAGTTCCCGAGCTGTCCGAACTCAAAACAAAATACAAAAGCATAAAAGAAAGCCGACACATAAAATACATAGTGTCGCGCTCACTCAAATTCGGTCTTATGTTCGCAGTGCTCGTTTCGGGCGTGATGATACTTTTGGCCGATGAACTCGGAATGCTCGTATACAAAAACGAGCTGTGCGGAAAATACATCCGCATTTTCGGCGCGCTCGTTCCGATAATGTACCTCGATACCGTCGTCGACGGAATGCTGAAAGGGCTCGGCGAGCAGCTCGCGTCGATGAAATACAACATCATCGACTCGGCGGTAAGCGTTCTGATCGTGCTCTTCCTCGTGCCGAAAATGGGCGTCGACGGGTACGTTTTGTGCGTGTTTATAACGGAGATACTGAACTTTTCGCTCAGCATAGGGCGGCTGCTTAAAGTCACGGGAGTGCGGTTCAAAGTCGTCGAATTTGCGGCGCTGCCCGCGCTTGCCGCCATCGGCGCCGGCGCTCTGACGAACATTATTCTGAAACCGATCTCTCTGTCGCCTCCCGTTTTTCTCGCGCTCGGGATTTTCGCTTTGATCGCGTTTTATCTTCTGCTGTCGCGCCTTTTAGGCGCGCTGACAAGCGACGACGCGGCGTGGGCGCGTTCTGTCGTCAGCCGTTCGCCGCGTGGACGCTGACGTCGCCCGACGTTATATTTTCCGTGTGCCCGTCGTCAAATTTCACGACGAGTGCGCAGTTTTTATCGACATCAAGCACATCAACGACGTGCGTTTTTCCGCCTCTGACGATTTCGGCGCGGCGGCCGACAAGGTACTGCCTTTCCCGATAAAAAGGAATTGCACGCGCGAGGTCTTTTTCGTAATATTCGGAAAAGAAATTCAGAAAATCGGCGATGATCATCGAGCGCAGTTCCGCAGTCGCCGTGTCAAAAAGCGCCGCGGCGACGCCTTTCGCCTCGCCGTCAAAGCCGCCGCACGGCAGGGCGACGTTTATCCCTACGCCGAGCACAGCGTAGCTTATCTTCGATATCTCCGCGTCGAGCGACGCTTCGGTAAGTATCCCGCATACTTTCTTGCCGCCGACGTAGACGTCGTTCACCCACTTGATCTCGGCGGTTTTGCCCGAATGTTTTTCAATCGCGCGCACCGCCGAAACGGCGGCGGCGACGGTGATGAGAGTCACCTTTTCGAGCGCAATGTCGGGGCGAAGCAAAACAGACATATAAATCCCTGTCCTCGCGGGAGAAACAAAGGTGCGGCCAAGCCGTCCGCGCCCCGCCGTCTGTCCTTCGGCAACGGCGACGGTCCATTTCGGAGCGCCCCGCTCCGCCATCTCTTTGACGACGTTGTTCGTAGACGGCACCGTGTTATACAAGCGTATATTATATTTGCTTTCTGACAGGTATTTTTCAATGCCACAGACTGAGAGCGTGTTGTCGTTTTTTGACAGCGTGTAGCCGCCGCGGGAGGATATGATATCGTATCCCGCGTCTCTCAGTTCCCCAACCGCTTTGAAAACGGCGTTGCGGCTGACGCCGAGGCGCAACGCAAGCGCGCCGCCCGAAGCGGCAGTTCCTCTGCCAAGCTCGAGATATTCAAGCACTTTGTCTTTTACGCTCATATTTCCCTCACAGATCAATGAATTTATACGTGCGCCGCGCGATGAACACCGCCGCGGCTATTTTCAGCGCGTCAAACGGGATATACGGCAGAACACAGACGGCGAGCGCCTTGCCAAACGTTATTTCCGATATTACAGAGAACCACGCCGTGCCGAACGCGTAACATACAAGCACGCCGAGCGCCATCGAAACAGCGAGCGGCACTATCTTCATCCCGAATATGTCCCTCGCCAGCCCGACGACAAGCGCCGTCAGCACAAATCCTACGATATACCCGCCCGTCGCGCCGGCGAGCACGCCGACACCGCCGCGAAACCCCGAAAACACGGGCGCGCCGCAAAGTCCGATCAAGATGTAGCATACGACGACCGCTGTACCCGTCTTCCAACCGAGCAACGCCGCCGCCATAACGACGGCGAACGTCTGGAGCGTGAACGAAATATTTGTCGACGGTACGGGAACGGCTATCCACGAGCAGACGGCGATGAGCGCCGTGAAAAGCGCGCCGTACGCGATGTTTTTTGTGATATTGTTTTTCATTTTACGACTTTCCGTTTTTTTGTTTTCAATATGATTATACGTCAAAAAAAGCCCTTTGTCAACCGAAAATTAAAATTCGGTTGACAATAGGGCGTTTGTTTTTTGAAATACGAGTTTGTTTTCTTCAACGCGGCACGTTATTTTGTCGCCCGCGTAGACTTCGCCGCCGATAAACATCGTCGACAGTTCGTCTTCGATAAGGTCGCGCACTGTGCGGCGCAGGGGGCGCGCGCCGAGACTTTTGTCCACGACGTTTCCGACGATGAATTTTGCGACGCCGCCGTCAAAATCTATCATAACGCCACGCTCGGCGGCCGTTTTCGACACGTCGGACAGCATTTCCGACGTGATCTTTTCAAGCTCCGCGTCGCCGAGCGGATCGAAATAAACGATCTCGTCGATCCTGCCGAGAAACTCGGGGCGGAACGATTCGCGCAGCGCCGCCGTTGCCGCGTCGCGCCGCACCGTTTCGGATTTTATAAAGCCGCTCGTCAGCGTTTTCGCGTCGGCGCCGACGTTGGACGTCATTATGACAACCGAGCTTCTGAAATCGGCGCGGCGACCTTCGGAATCGGTAAGCGTACCGTCGTCGAGCACTTGCAGGAGCAGATTGAGCACGTCGGGGTGCGCCTTTTCGATCTCGTCGAGAAGCACGACGGAATACGGTCGGCGGCGCACCGCCTCGGTGAGCTTGCCGCCCTCGCCATAGCCGACGTAACCCGGCGGCGAGCCGATGAGCCGCGACGCGCTGTGCCGCTCCATGTATTCGCTCATGTCAAGACGAATCAGCTCGTCGCGCGAGCCGAAAAGCTCCGCGGCGATGAGGTGCGCGAGCTCCGTTTTCCCGACTCCCGTCGGCCCGATGAAGAGAAGTGAGCAGATCGGGCGCGACCGCCCCGCAAAACCCGCCCTGCCGCGCCTTATAGCGCGGGCGCAAGCGACAACGGCATCCTTTTGCCCGACGAGCTTTCTCCCGATATTTTCCTCAAGGTGCGTCAGCGCCGCGCGCTCGTCGCCGCCGATCTTTCCGGTCGGAACATCGGTCAGGCGCGTTACGACCGATGAGATATCACCCTCCGTTATCGTGATGCTCTCGGCGTTTATTCCGCGTTTCCATTTCACCCGCATTTCGTCGGCGGCTTTGAGCGCGTCCGCCGCTTCGTCGCGCAGGCGCGCCGCTTCCTCGAAATTCTGTGCGCGGATGGCGCTTTCTTTCATTTGCGTAAGCTCGGCGGCACGGCGCTCCTCGTTCTTTATCTCGGGCGGGAGCGTATAGCTTTTCATACGCTTCATCGCCGCCGCCTCGTCGATAAGGTCGATCGCTTTGTCGGGCAGGAATCTGTCGGGAATGTATCTTTTTGAGAGCGCGACGGCGGCGACAATAGCCCCGTCCGATATCTCGACTTTATGGTGACGCTCGTATTTTTCGCGCAATCCGATGAGTATCTCCCGCGCTTCGTCTTCGGTCGGCTCGTCGACGTTTATCGGCTGAAAGCGGCGCTCGAGCGCGGGGTCTTTCTCGATGTGGCGGCGGTATTCGCGCGTTGTCGTCGCGCCGATCATCTGTATCTCGCCGCGCGCGAGATATGGTTTCAGAATGTTTGCCGCGTCGACCGCTCCTTCCGCCGCGCCCGCGCCGACGATCGTGTGCATTTCGTCGATGAACAGGATGATATTACGGCTTTTTGTCACCTCGTCCATGATTTTTTTCAGCCGCTCCTCGAACTCGCCGCGGTATTTCGCGCCTGCGATCATCGCGCCGATATCGAGCATGATCACCGTTTTTCCGATGAGCCCCTCGGGCACGTTTTCGTCGACGATTCTCTCGCACAGCCCCTCGACGACGGCTGTCTTTCCGACGCCCGGCTCTCCGATCAGGCACGGGTTGTTCTTCTGCCGCCGAGACAGCACGGCGATGACGCGCTCGACCTCTTTTTCGCGCCCGATCAAAGGATCAAGGAGCCCCCCGCGCGCCGCGGCGGTAAGGTCTTTTCCGTACTGCGTGCCGACGAACACCGGCGGCTCTTTTGTAGCTTTTTGCTTGTCGTCGGATTTTTGAGTCATGTCGCCGAAAAACGACATTATGTCCGCCTGAAGCTCGCCGACGCTCGCGTTCTGCGACAGTATCAGCTTCACCGCGACGCATTCGCGGTCGGAAAGGATGGAAAGGAGCAAATCTTCCGTGCCGACCTGCGCGTTCCCGTGCCGCGCCGCAGCTTCCGCGGCTCCTTCGATGACGCGGCGAAGCCCCGGCGTCATTTCGGCGCGGCCGTCTCCGCCGCCCGATATTTCAGACGCAAGGCGGCGGGTGTCGGCATACGTCACGTCGTGCATTCGGAGTATACTTGCGGCAACGCTTTCCTCCTCGCGGAGCAGTCCAAGCAAAAGATGCTCCGTGCCGATATACGATGTGCCGAGCGAGTTTGCCTCCTCCGTCGCCGCTCCGAGTGCCGAGACCGCCGATCTTGTCAGATTTTTTTGCAAAATATCACCCCCGTTTATCAATATATTATGTTCGCGCGCGAATAAATGTATTCGCTTTTTAATTTTTTACTTGATATATCGCGGAAAATATTGTAAAATAAAGAAAAACGCCAACGGAGGAACAGATGATATCGAAGATTTACAGCGCGGGGCTTTACGGAGTGGACGGCTACGCCGTCACCGTCGAGTGCGACATTTCGGACAAAATTCCGTGTTTTGAGATAGTCGGTCTGCCCGACAACGCAATTAAGGAGTCGAAGCAGCGCATACGCGCGGCTTTCTCCAACAGCGGATTTTTCTTTCCCGACGCGGCGATAACGGTCAATCTCGCGCCCGCCGACAGGAAAAAGGAGGGCTCGTCGTACGATCTCGCCATTTTCATGTCGATGGTAAAGAGCGCGGGCGTCCTCGGCGAGATTAACACGGACGGAATGTGCTTTATCGGCGAGCTGTCGCTCTCCGGCGAGGTACGCGGCGTGTCCGGCGTTTTGCCGATGGCACTGTCCGCGCGCGACGCGGGGAGAACCGAGGTGTTCGTTTCATCCGACAACGCGAAAGAGGCCGCAGTCGTCGAGGGGATCACGGTCTATCCGCTTGAAAACGTCGGCGACGTGATCGATCATCTGAAAGGGAGAAAACCTCTCGCGCCCGCAAAGTTCAACGCGGACGTGCTGAAACAAAAGAGCGCCGACGCGCTCGATTTTGCCGACGTGAAAGGTCAGGCGCTCGCCAAGCGCGCGCTCGAGGTCGCCTGCGCCGGCGGGCACAACGTGCTGCTCATCGGCCCTCCCGGAACGGGCAAAAGTATGCTCGCCAAACGTATACCGACCATCCTTCCCGAAATGACGTTCGACGAGGCCGTCGAAACGACGAAAATTCATTCCGTGGCGGGCATTCTGCCGCCCGACACGTCGCTCATAACGACGCGGCCGTTCCGCGCTCCGCACCACACGATGTCGTGCGCGGGGCTTGCGGGAGGCGGGCGAATTCCCACTCCGGGCGAGATATCGCTCGCGTCGGGCGGGGTGCTGTTTCTCGACGAGCTGCCCGAATTTCCGCGCACGTCGACGGAGGTACTCCGTCAGCCGCTCGAGGACAGGAAAGTGACGATCACGCGCGTCGGCGGCAAGCTGACGTTCCCCGCCGATTTCATGCTCGTGTGCGCGATGAATCCGTGCAAGTGCGGATATTTCGGTCATCCGACGAAAAAATGCACGTGTTCCGCCGAGGACATCCGCCGATATCTCGGGCGTATTTCGGGACCGCTGCTCGACAGGATCGATATACAAATCGAGATGCCGTCACTCTCCTACGAGGAGCTGTCGGATAACGGTGCGCCTGCCGAAACGTCGGCGGAGATCCGCGCGAGAGTCAACGCTGCGCGGGCGTTTGCGCGGGAGCGATACGGCAAGGCGAAGATAACGTCGAACGCAGTTCTGACGTCGGGCGAGATACGCAAATACTGCCCGCTCGAAGACAGCGCGAAGACACTGCTGAAAAAAGCGTTCGACGCGCTGGGGCTGTCCGCCCGCGGATATGACAGGATACTCCGCGTGGCGCGGACGATCGCCGATCTTGACGGAAGCGAGGTCATCAAGGCGGCGCACGTCGCCGAGGCGATACAGTTCAGGAGTTTAGATCGGAAATATTGGGGACAATGAAAAAACTCCCGCGGGTGCGGGAGTTTTTAATTTTTCGCGTGTTTGCGCGGCAAACACATATCGCGCCGCTTGCGGCATATCGCATTTGAAGAATGCAAATATATCGCGTCGCCAAAGGCGATATATCGCTCCGCGCTCGGCGCGGACTTTTTTATTTCTTTTTCAGTTTCTGGCTCCTCACGTCCTTGCCCGAAAAGACGCAAACCTCAAACTCGCCGAAAAGACGCGAGAGGATGCGGTCGGAATATCTTTCAAGCATTTCCTCCTTGCCGACATTCGTCGATATCAGCATACTCTTTTCAGCGACAATGCGGCTGTTGATAAGGTTATAAAGGCACGACACGGTGAACTGATTCGATATTTCAGTGCCGAGGTCGTCGATAATCAGCAGATCGCAGTCGAAATATTTTTTCGTTTTCGGCGGCGTGCTGTCGCCGTACGAGCGGGAAAAGCGCTCGTATTCAAAATCGGAAAAGACGTTCTGCGCGCTTTCGTAAACGACGTTGCACCCACCCTCGATGACCGTCTTGGCAACGGCGCTGGAGAGATGCGTTTTGCCGAGCCCCGTCGTGCCCATAAAGAGCATATCGCGGTACTCGCCGCGCGACACGTCGGCAGCAAATTCGCGCGCGCGAGAAAGATTTTTTTCCATCTGCGCTTTGTCGGCGCCCGAGTAGTAGTCGAGCGAGAAATTGTCAAACGTCTGCTTTTCGATCAGCTTTGCCATGCCCGAGCTTTCAAAGCCCGCTTTTGTCAGCGCGCGGCGGAAGCACTCGCACATTTTGCCGTCCTTTGTATATCCCGTGTCCAAACACTTTTCACACTCGTATTTCGGTTCGGTGCAGTCCTCGGCGTAGCCCGCGGAGATGAGGATGGCGCGGCGCGCTTCGCACAGATCGTCCGTTTCCTTTTTCAGCTTTGCGATGCGATCCGAAAGTCCGATTTTTCCTTTGAACGCCTCGCCGAAAATTTTCAGTCCCGTTTCGGAAAGTGCCTCGTCGATCTCTCGCACTTTCGGGAGAACGGCGTATATCTCGGCGCGGCGTGTCTCCGCATCGCGCTCCGCTTTCAGTTTTTTAGCGGCGAACGCTTCCGCTGTCGCGTTAAAGTTTTCACTACTGTACGGCATTTGTCGTCTCCTTTATTTTTTGTCGCCGTTGCCTTCGCCGCGTGCGATGGCAAGATCGAAAAACTCGTCGAGATCAAAGCCGGGGTCGGCTTTTTTCTTTTTTGTTTTCTTTTCGGTTTTGCTCTTGAATTCTTTTTTCTTTTCTTCCGCCTCGGCGCCTGTTTCGACTCCCGCCGAGTGCCAGTTTTCAATTATCGCGTTGGCGTAAGCAAGCGTCGGGCGGTCGGTGTTTTGCACCGTTTCCTCGTACGCGCGGCGGATAAGCTCGTCGGATATTTTCCACTTCGTCCAATTCGATATGTATTTCCTTTCACGCGGAACGAGCGTGCGCTCTCCGAGTCCGAAGAGTTTGCGGACGGTGTTTTCGATATCGTGCCGCTTCGTTTCTCCCGACAGATACGCCTCGAGCGCCGATACTGTGCGAATGCCGTCATCATAAAGAGATATCGCCATGTTCTCGATATATCGCATCGTTACCTTTTTTATTTTTGCGCAGTGCGTACAAAGAAGCATTATGTATTCGGCGTCGAGTTTTAAGTCGTGACGCATATATACCACGGAACTCGATTCGGCGTGAGTAAACACGCTGGAACCAATTATTTCACGACACTTCGAAATAAGGAGAGAAACCGACTTGTCTTCCTTGCAGATCTTTTCGATCTCATCGCCGGTGTAGACGCGCGAGGCGACGTCAGACGGGGTTTCACCCCTTGTTTTCTTTTCCGATTCTCCATCGACGACACCCGCGCCGCGCCAGAACGCGAGCGCGCCGCGTACGTCGTCCGCGCTCATTTTGCACATCGACGCGATCTCGTCTTCGTTTTTCGCACCGCTCGCAACGGCGATGAGGACGCGCAGTTCGGCGCCTCCCGCGCCCGCCAGGCCGTCCTTTACCGCGCCCGGAAGAGACACTACCGAGTCGCCGAAATTGAGTTTTATCATAATGCACCTCAAATGCGTTTTTTCTTGGTTTTTCGTGGAGTTTTCCACAGTGACGCGCCGCTGTTTTTTCGCCTTGTTATCCACATTATCAACAGAGTTTTCCACCAAAAAGGCGTGATTTTCCCTTGTTAATGCTCGATTTTGACGTTTTTTTGATTTTTTCGACTTTTTTCGTTTCCACATTTTGTGGAAAATTCGGGCGGCGAACAAAGCCGATTTTTATACATTTGTATGGTTTTTGAGTGCAAAAAAAGTGTTACAAAAATCGGTTTTGAAATTTGTGAAAAACGATGAATTTTATATGTCCGCGACGGCGCATCCGTTCAGCTCCGCGCCCGCGAAAACGCCCGCTTTGTACTCGAAGTACGCCTCAGCGCCGATCATGGCGGCATTGTCGCCGCAGTATTTCAGGTCGGGCAGGTACAGCGTCACATTCTTCTCGCGGCAGAGCTTTTCGAGCGCCGCGCGAAGATGAGAATTCGCCGCGACGCCGCCCGCGAGCACGAGTTTGCGCATATCGCGCTCCCTGTCGAGAGCTTCGGATATTTTAGTTATGACGGACGACACCGCCGCTTCGACAAAGCTCGCGGCAACGTCGGCGCGGTTTATCGACTCGCCCTTTTGCTCCGATGTGTTGATGTAGTTCAGCACCGCCGTCTTGATTCCGGAAAACGAGAGATCGAGCGTGTCGTCGCGGATGGCGGCAGACGGGAATTTTATCGTCGGCTTGCCCTCGTAGGCGAGCTTATCCATTGCCGCGCCGCCGGGGTACGGCATTCCGAGCACACGGGCAACCTTGTCGAACGCTTCGCCGAGCGCGTCGTCGCGCGTGCCGCCGATGACTTCCATTATGCGATAATCCGTCACGCGAACGATCGACGTGTGTCCGCCCGACGCAATGAGCGCGAGAAACGGAGGTTTGAGGTCGGGATGGGTAATGTAGTTCGCCGCGATGTGCCCTCTCATGTGATTGACGGCGATGAGCGGCTTATCGTTCGCGTAGGCAAGCGATTTTGCGAAGTTGACTCCGACGAGCAGCGCGCCGATCAGTCCCGGCTGTGCCGTGACGGCGACGGCGTCGACGTCGGAAACCGTGCATCCCGCCGCTTCAAACGCCTCGTATGTGATTTTCGATATCGCTTCCGCGTGGGCGCGGCTCGCAATTTCCGGAACAACGCCGCCGAAGCGCGCGTGTATCTCGATCTGCGAGGCGATGATGTTCGATAAGACCGTTATTCTGCCGTTTTCGTCGAATTCAAGCACCGCCGCGCTCGTTTCGTCGCAGGAGCTTTCGATTGAAAATATTTTCATTTTTCGTTGTCTTTCTTAAAATAGTAGTCAAAGAGGAGTCCGTCTTCAACGGGACGGCTGTAAAAGTTTTTGCGCCGACCGACCTCGACAAATCCGAGCTTTTTGTAGAGGGATATCGCGCCCTCGTTGCCTGCTCTGACCTCGAGCATTATAACGTCAAGCCCGCGGCGGCGTCCTTCTTCGATGAGGGCTTTGACGAGCGCCGAGCCGACGCCCGAGCGGCGCGCCGACGGATCGACGGCGACATTGCACACGTTGCCCTCGCCGAGCGCGGAGATCATCCCCGCGTGACCGACGAATTTCCCGTCCCGCCACGCCGAAAAGAAGGAGGCGCAGTCGTTTTCGAGCTCCTCGCGTATCGCGCTCTCGCTCCACGGGAACGGAAAGCATTTTTCTTCGAGGGCGGCGGCAAGCGCCGCGTCCCCGACAGTCATTTTTCTGATTTCGGTTTCCATTTCGAGCCGTCCGGATACAGTATTTTTTCTATTCCCTCGCAGAGCGCCGAAAAGCACGCGTCGTACCCCTCGTCGTCGCCCGCCGAGGGCGCCCTGACGTCGAGCGGGAACGTGAGGATCTTATCGGCATAGGAGGGAAATTTGCGTTTCATCGCGTCGGCGTGTTCCGCTGTCACTCCGACGATGAGATCGCTCGACGCGACGAGCTTTTCGGAAAGAACATCCGAGCTTTTCACGTCGAGCTTTTTTTCGTCGTAGCCCGCGCGGATGAGCGCCGCTTTCGCGTCGCGGCTCATCGGGCGCGCTTTGCCTGCGTAAAGCCCCGCCGAGCGCGCGTGATATTCGTCACCGTACACTTCGTTGACGATCGCCTCCGCCATCGCCGAGCGACCGATATTGAGCGTACAGACAAAGAGAATTTCTTTCACTTGTTTTCCTTTACGGGAAGCGCTTCGACGACGTCGGCGACCTTTTCGATGTAATCATTCTCGAAAAGTTCCATCATTCCCTTGTCGCATAGCGCCGAGAGCTTCGGGTCGAGCGGGATCTTTGCGAGGACTTTGAGTCCGTGGTCTTTGGCGACAGCTTCGACGTTCGACTCGCCGAAAACTTTGATTTCTTTGCCGCAGTCGGGGCATTTGACGTAGCTCATGTTCTCGACGACGCCGAGGACGGGTATCTTCATCAAATGCGCCATATTGACGGCTTTTTCGACGATCATCGAGACGAGCTCCTGCGGGCTCGTGACGACGACTATGCCGTCGAGGGGGATCGACTGGAACACCGTCAGCGGTACGTCGCCCGTGCCGGGAGGACAGTCGATGACCATTACGTCGACGTCGCCCCATACGACGTCAGACCAGAACTGTTTGACCGTTCCCGCGATGACGGGACCGCGCCATACGACGGGAGACGACGTGTTTTCAAGAAGAAGATTGATGCTCATGACCTCGATGCCCGTCGTCGTAGTTTTCGGCTCTATGCCGCCGAAGGGGGACGCTTCGCACGTCCCCGTCAGACCGAACGATTTCGGAATGGAAGGACCGGTGATGTCCGCGTCCATTATTGCGACTTTGAGATCGCGGCGGGAAAGTTCCGTCGCCAGCAGCGACGAAACGAGCGATTTGCCGACGCCGCCCTTGCCGGAAACGACGCCTATCACCTTGCCGACGCGGCTGTATTGATTGAGTTTATCGTACTGCGGCGCGCCGCTTTTCGACGGACAGTCAAGTCCGCAGGTCGAGCAGTCGTGCGTGCAGTTTTCCGTGTTTGAGTTGTTCTGATTTTCCATTGTGTTTTTTCCTTTACCTATTGATTTTTATACGAGGTTGAAGCCGAAGTAGTCCTTCGCGTTGTTGTAGCAGATGTCGCACACCGTCTGCGCCAGCGTGTCGATGTCGAGCGGATACTCGCCGCGCTCGACGTAGCCGCCGATGACGTTGCAGAGGATGCGTCTGAAATACTCGTGGCGCGTGTAGGAGAGGAAGCTGCGCGAGTCGGTCAGCATTCCGACGAATTTCGAGAGGCAAGAGAGGTTGGCGAGCGATTCGAGCTGCGCTTTCATCCCCGCGATGTTGTCATTAAACCACCAAGCCGAGCCGTGCTGGATCTTCATCGGGTTGCACAGGCCTTCCGCCTCGTCGCTCGTGTACTGGAACGAGCCGATGAGAGCGCCCAGCGCCGCGTTGTCGTTCGGGTTGATGGAATAAAGGATCGTCTTCGGGAGAGTGCCCTCGGTGTTGAGGGTATTCAGAAGCTCGGCGAGCGAGCGGAGGTTGAACGTGCCGATCGTGTCGTAGCCGAAATCCGCTCCGTGTTTACGGAACGCTATGCTGTTGGGGTTTCTTATAACGCCGATGTGAAGCTGCATCACCCAGCCGAGCCGCGCGTATTCGTGCGCGAGCACGCGGATGAGCGCCGAGCGGTAGGCGACAGCCATTTCGTCCTGAACAACGTCTCCCGCCATCGCGCGCTTGAACGTCACGTCTGCGATCGAAACCGCCTGGGACGCCGAGATCGAGCCGTCGAAAAGGACTTCAAAATCCATGCCGTGATCGGCGGTGCGGCAGCCGAGCAGATCGAAGTACGCGATCCGCGCGATCAGCACGTCGCACAGCGTTGCGAAGTCTTTGATCTCCGTGCCGCTGACTTTCGACAAGCGCGCTATGTATTCACGGAACGAAGGCGCTTGAACTTTCATCGAATTGTCGGGGCGGAACGCGGGGAGCACTTTTGTTTCAAACGTCGGATCGTCACGCAGGCTGACGTGATATTCGAGCGAGTCGGCGGGATCGTCCGTCGTGCAGAGGAGCGCAACGTTCGAGCGCTTTATAAAGCCGCGCGCCGAAAATTCCGGCTCGGCGAGTTTCGCCTGCGTAAGCTCCCATATTTCTTGGCACGTATCGGGGGAGATAACGCCGTCATAGCCGAAATATCTCTTCAGCTCGAGGTGCGACCAGTGGTAGAGCGGGTTGCCGATCAGCATCGGAACAGCCGCGCAGTACGCCTCGAATTTCTCATAGTCGGAGGCGTCCCCCGTTATAACGCGCTCGTTAAAACCGCACGAGCGCATTGCGCGCCATTTGTAATGGTCGCCGCCGAGCCAGAGCTCCGTGATATTTTCGTAACGTTTGTCCTCCCATATCTCTTTGGGGCTGATGTGACAGTGGTAGTCGATTATCGGCATATTCTCCGCATAGTTATGGTAGAGTATATCAGCGACATCGTTTTCAAGAAGGAAGTTGTCTGTAAGAAACTCTTTCATATTATCTCTCCTTTTCCGATCTTTTTTCATAAAATCCGCCGTTTTGGCTATTTCTCCGAATAAATTATACATCAAACTGTTTACAAATGCAAGATTTTATTATATAATTCAATCATAATAATCGTTTTTTTCGGAAAAGAGGAGACATAATGAACGATATCACAAGAAAAATTTACCTTTGCGGGCTAGTTCCCGCGGTCAAGATAAAGGACGCGGAGAAAGCCGTACCGCTCGCACGTGCGCTTAAAAACGGCGGGATCGACGTCATTGAAGTCATGTTCCGCGCGGACGCGGCGGCAGATGCGATAGCGAGAATATCGAAGGAGTGCCCCGACGTGCTTGTCGGCGCGGGTACCGTGCTGACGCGCGATCAGGTTGACGCGGCAACGGCGGCAGGCGCGAAGTTTATCGTCGCGCCGGGGTTCAATCCCGACATCGTGAAATACTGCATTTCAAAGGGTGTGACGGTCATTCCCGGATGCTCGTCGTGCGGGGAAATGGAGCAGGCGATGGCGCTTGGGCTCGACACGGTGAAGTTCTTCCCCGCCGAAGCAATGGGCGGGGTGAAATATCTCAAAGCGGTGTCCGCGCCATATAAAAAGCTTCGTTTCATGCCGACGGGCGGGATAGATCTCTCAAACGAGGCGGATTACCTTGCTTTGCCGTGCGTCGCGGCTTGCGGCGGAAGTTTTATGGCGAAGGAAACGCTGGTCGACGCGGGCGATTTCGACGCGATAACGCGCCTTTCGGAAGAGGCGGTGAGGAAAATGCTCGGATTAGAGATACTCCACATCGGGGTGAACTGCGAAAACGAAAACGAAGCGTCGGACGTCGCGGGCAAGTTATGCAAGCTCTTCGGCGTGCCCGCCGACGACCGCGGCGGCGCGATATTCACGGGGACGCTGTTCGAGGTGCTGAAAAAGAAATTCAGAGGCGAGAACGGCCACGTCGCAATAGCGACGACGTCGCCCGACAGAGCGCGCGCGCACCTTGAAAAGCTAGGATTCGAGTTTGACGAAAGTTCGGCGTCGTATTTTGACGACGGCAGACTCAAAGTCGTTTATCTGAAAGGCGACATCGGAGGATTCGCGTTCCATCTGATACAAAAATAAGAATTGTTTTATACAGATGTATAAAACCACGGCGATTTTTTAGTTTATTCGATACATAAAAAACGCGGGCGGCGCCCGCGTTTTTTTGCGTGTTTCTCCCGACGGACGCGCAGCGCGCACCCGGACAATCGGCGCCAAGCCCTCTTGTGAGTTATCCGTTCATGCGTTTCGGTTGTTTTTTCCGCTTTTGCCGGAATATTTTTTGAAAATTGTATGATTTTTTTGAAAAAAGTATAGCAATTTTAATAGATATAGTGTATAATATAATTTGTATGATTTTTGTCGACGGCTGATCGACAGAAGCAACTAATCAATTCATCCAAGGAGGATTCTTTCCAATGAAAAAGAAACTGACGACTGTCGCTTTCAATGGTACGGAAGAACAGCACGAAAAGCTCCTCGCCGTCATCGACGAGTACAAGGGCAAAGAGGGCAATCTTCTTCCCGTTATGCAGAAGGCGCAGGAAATTTACGGTTATCTGCCGACAGAAGTACAAAAAGAGATCGCTCTCGGGCTTGACGTTCCCGAGGCGGAAATATTCGGCGTCGCTTCTTTCTATGCGCAGTTCAAATTGAACCCGGACGGCGAGATCGCCATCGCGGTTTGTCTCGGCACGGCGTGCTACGTAAAGGGCTCCGGTCAGGTCGCAGACAAGATAAAGGAGATTGTGGGCATAGGACCCGGCGAAACTTCGAGCGACGGCAAATACAGCTTTGAGGCAACGCGCTGCGTCGGTGCTTGCGGACTCGCGCCCGTTATGACGATAAACGGCGACGTTTACGGACGTCTTACTCCCGCCGACGTTGCGGGCATCATTCAAAGATACCAATAATACATAATCCGACGAAAAGGATATAACAACATGAAAATTTCAACAGTCGCCGAGATACTCGACGCAAAGATTCTGTGCTGCGGTGAACTTTCCGACGCTGAGGTCTGCTCCGCGTGCGGCTCCGACATGATGAGCGACGTGCTCGCGTTCGTCAAGGATCAGGCGGTGCTTCTGACGGGGCTTGTGAACACGCAGGTCGTCAGAACAGCCGAGATGATGGACATGAGATGCGTCGTGTTCGTACGCTCCAAAAAGCCGACGGACGAGATCGTGGAGCTTGCAGAGAAATGCGGCATAGTGGTCATGGCAACAGACAAGAGAATGTATGAGGCGTGCGGAATGCTTTATACAAACGGCCTTAACAACAACAAATAAGGATGATAGCATGAGCGAACAATTACAGTTCACTTTTGACGTAAACGGAGAAAACTTCACCTCGGCAGGCGAGGCCTCCGTTTCGATGAAGAAAAATCTCAGAATGCTCGGATATCCGCCCGACATCATCCGTCGCGTCGCAATAGCGATGTACGAGGGTGAGATAAACATGGTCATCCATGCGGGCGGCGGCGTCGCCACTGTCACCGTGTATCCCGACAAGATCGAGATCGTCCTTTCCGACAACGGCCCCGGTATCGCCGACGTGTCGCTGGCGATGAAGGAGGGCTTCTCGACGGCGCCGGAAAACATTCGCTCGCTCGGATTCGGCGCGGGAATGGGACTGCCGAACATGAAGAAAAACACAGACACGATGGAGATCGAGTCGACGCTCGGCGTCGGCACGACGATCACCATGACGGTAAACACGTAAAAAAATCACCGCTCTGAAAGGAGGGGCGTGCCGTGGCAACTTACAATCACTCGGTATCGCTTAATCCCGAAAAATGCTGCGGCTGCACGCATTGCTTAAAGCACTGCCCGACCGAAGCCATCAGAATACGCGACAGACGCGCCGTTATCGACACGTCGCGGTGTATCGACTGCGGCGAGTGCATCCGCGTTTGTCCGCATCAAGCGAAAAAAGCCGTCTACGACAAGCTCGGCGACATTCCGAAGGACACGTACAAGATCGCGCTGCCCGCGCCTTCTTTGTTCGGTCAGTTTGACAATCTCGACGACATTGACTACGTTCTGCAGGGATTGCTCGACATCGGATTTGACGACGTGTTCGAGGTGGCGCGAGCGGCGGAGATCGTTTCCGATTACACGCGGCGCGTCATATCTAAACTGAAAAAGCCCGTCATTTCGTCGGCTTGCCCCGTTATCGCGCGGCTGCTTGCGCTGAGATATCCGCTTCTTTCGGATAATCTTCTGAACATTCTGCCGCCCGTCGAGATAGCGGCAAAGATGGCGAAGGAGGAAGCGATGAAAGCTCATCCGGAGCTTGACGAGAAGAAAATATGCACGGTGTTCATTTCGCCGTGTCCGGCGAAGGTCAGCTACGTCAAGAACAGAGAGGCGGGCATGGAATCGTACATCGACTACGTCGTTTCGATGTCTGACATTTACTTTGAGCTGCTGAATGTGATGAAAGCGGGCGCTCCCGTCGGGATCCCCGTTTCGCGCACCGGCATGATAGGGCTGAGCTGGGCGAGCACGGGCGGCGAGGCGACGGCTGTCTTCAATGAAAAATATCTCGCGGCGGACGGCATCGAAAACGTCGTGCGCGTGCTTGAAGAAATCGACAACGGCTCGTTCTCGGAGCTTGAATTCGTCGAGCTGAACGCTTGCCCCGGCGGCTGTGTCGGCGGCGTTATGGCAGTGGTAAATCCTTATATTGCAAAGGCAAGACTGCAAAATCTGCGCCGTTATCTTCCCGTTTCGGAAAATCACGCCGAGGAGGGCGAAGGGATACCGAAGGAGCTTGAGGAAAAAGCGATATTCGATTACTCTTCCCAGTCGATCGGAAAAAACAGAGCCGACTCGTTGAGAATACTGCTCGAAAGCGAAGAGCTGAAAAAGCAGCTTCCCGGCATCGACTGCGGCTCGTGCGGTTCGCCGACGTGCGCGGCTTTCGCGCGCGACGTGGCGAGGGGGACCGTAGATTTTTCGGAATGCGTCGTATTCATGCGCGAAGCGCTGAAAAACCTACATAAATCGGAAGGCGGAGACAAAAATGACCGTGGCTGAACTGAAAGACGCGATGAAGCTTGAAGCGCTCGCGCTTCCAAACCCGGACAAAGAGATCGTCGGCGCTTACGCGGGCGATCTGCTCAGTTGGGTGATGGGCAGAGCGACGGAGGATTGCGCTTGGGCGACGATAATGACGAACGTCAACGTCATCGCCGTAGCGTCGCTCGTCGGCGTTTCGTGCGCCGTCGTATGCGAGGGTTGCGAGGTCGGCGACGACATCGTCAGCACCGCGACGGCAAAAGGCGTCAATCTTCTTCGCGCGAAGGAACCGATATACGAGTTTTGCGTCGGGCTTTCAAAACTGATATGAACAAATATTTTTACGATCTGCACATTCATTCGTGTCTGTCGCCGTGCGCGGACAACGACATGACTCCCGCGAACATCGCCGGAATGGCGAGTCTGTGCGGGCTCGGCATCGTCGCGCTGACCGATCACAACAGCACGAAAAATTGCCGCGCGTTTTTCGCGGCGGCGAAGAAGTACGGGATCGTCGCCGTTGCCGGCATGGAAATGACGACGGCGGAGGACGTTCATATCGTCATTCTCTTTCCGACGCTCGACGGCGCGGAGGAGTTTGACCGCGAATACCAAAGCTACAGAATATTATATAAAAACAAAACCGAAATTTTCGGAGATCAGCTTATCGTAGATGAGAACGACAACGTGATCGGAGTCGAGGAGAATCTGCTGATCAACGCGTCGAGGATGTCGATCGACGAGGCGGTAAGAGCTGCTGAAAGATACGGCGCGGCGATATTCCCCGCGCACATTGACAGAGAGGAAAACGGGATAATATCCGTTCTCGGCACTCTGCCCAAAAGTCCGTATTTTCCGACAGTGGAACTTAACGACGGGGCGAAAAAGGACGAATACGTCGAAAAATTCGCGCTCGGCGGGCGGCTCGTCATCACAGATTCGGACGCGCATCACCTTTGGCAGATAAACGAAGCGGAAAACTTTCTCATGCTCGACGACGAGCCGTATTCGTCGGCGCTGATAAGGCAGAAGCTGATCGACAAATTGAGAGGAAAATGAAAGAGATATCGCTGAATATTCTCGACATTGCCGAAAACTCCGTCAAGGCGGGGGCGACGACGGTCGGGATAAGCATAAATGAAAACGACGAGTTTCTCGAGTTCGAGATAACGGACGACGGAAAAGGCATGACGGCGGATTTCGTCGCAAGAGTCACCGATCCGTTCACGACGACAAGGACGACGCGGAGCGTCGGGCTCGGGCTGCCCCTCTTAAAAATGGAAGCGGAGATGACGGGGGGAGAATTTTCCGTCGAGTCACGTTCCGAGACGGAATACGCCGATCACGGGACGAGGGTTTACGCGAAATTCATAAAGAGCAGCATAGACTGCATCCCGCTCGGCGACATCGTCGGCACGGTGTGCACTCTCTTGCAGGGGCACGGCGGGGAAAACATTGATTTTCTGTTCACGCACAGGATCGGGGAAAAAGAGATCGCTCTTTCGACGGTCGAGATGAGAGAGATGCTCGGCGACGTTCCGATTTCGTCGCCCGACGTGATAGCATGGGTGCGCGAATATCTCTCCGAGGGTTACGGTGAATAAATATCGAAAAAAAATAAAAAATAAATAAAACCAAACCGAAAGGAACAAATCCACAATGAAAACACTTGAAGAACTTGCTGCGATCAGAGACAGGATGAAAAACAAGGTCGCGATCCGCGAGGGAACAAACGAAACGCGAATCGTCGTCGGTATGGCGACGTGCGGCATCGCCGCGGGCGCTCGTCCGGTGCTAAACGCGCTTGTCGAGGAAGTAGACAAGGCGGGGCTGACGGGATCGGTATCCGTTTCTCAAACGGGATGCATAGGTATGTGCCGTCTCGAGCCGATCGTCGAGGTGATCCGCGCCGGCGAAGAGAAAGTGACATACATCAAAATGACCGCCGAAAAAGCGCGCGAAGTCGTGGAAAAACACATCAAGGGCGGAAAGCCCGTTGTCGAATACACAATAGGCAATAATTAACATCGAGGAGGAAAACAGATGATTCGTTCACATGTTTTAATTTGCGGCGGCACGGGCTGCACGTCTTCCGGCAGCATCAAGATCCACGCGGCGATGGAGCGCGAGCTCGCCGCGCAAGGCCTTTCGGACGAAATTAAGATCGTCCAGACAGGTTGCTTCGGTCTTTGCGCAAACGGACCGATTATGATAGTTTATCCCGAGGGCACCTTCTACTCTCACGTCAAGGTGGAGGACGTTCCCGAGATAGTTTCCGAGCATCTTCTGAAAGGTCGTATAGTCGACCGCCTCGTTCATCACGAGGACACGGACGAGGGCGCAAAGCAGGCCGTTCCGCTTTCGGAGACGAAATTCTATAAAAAACAGCACCGCGTAGCGCTTCGCAACTGCGGCGTTATCAACCCCGAAAATATCGACGAATACATAGGTACAGACGGTTATCAGGCACTCGGCAAGGCGCTGACGGAAATGACCCCTCAACAGGTCATCGACGTTATCAAGGCATCAGGTCTCCGCGGACGCGGCGGCGGCGGCTTCCCGACGGGAGTGAAGTGGCAGTTTGCCGCAGATCAGCCGAAGGGAAAGAAATACGTCGTTTGTAATGCCGACGAGGGCGACCCCGGCGCGTTCATGGACCGTTCCGTTCTCGAGGGCGACCCGCACGCTGTCATCGAGGCAATGGCTATCGCCGGTTACGCCGTGGGCGCCGACGAGGGCTACATCTACGTCAGAGCAGAGTACCCGATCGCCGTAAAGCGTCTTGAGATCGCTATCGCTCAGGCGAGAGAATACGGTCTGCTCGGAAAAGACATTTTCGGCACGGGCTTCAATTTCGACATCACCATCCGTCTCGGCGCGGGCGCTTTCGTCTGCGGCGAGGAAACGGCGCTCCTCACGTCGATCGAGGGTCATCGCGGCGAGCCGCGTCCCCGTCCGCCGTTCCCGGCTGTCAAAGGTCTGTTCGGCAAGCCGACGATGAACAACAACGTCGAAACATACGCAAACGTTCCGCAGATAATCCTCAAGGGTGCAGAATGGTTCGCGTCCATGGGAACCGAAAAATCAAAGGGCACGAAGGTCTTTGCGCTCGGCGGCAAGATCACGAACACGGGACTTGTTGAAATACCCATGTGCACGACGCTCCGCGAGGTCATCGAAGAGATCGGCGGCGGCGTCCCGAACGGAAAGAAATTCAAAGCCGCTCAAACGGGCGGTCCGTCCGGCGGCTGCATCCCCGCTTCACTCATCGACACGCCCATCGACTACGACAACCTCATCGCCATCGGCTCGATGATGGGCTCGGGCGGTCTCATCGTCATGGACGAGGACAACTGCATGGTCGACATCGCAAAATTCTTCCTTGAATTCACTGTCGACGAGTCGTGCGGCAAGTGCACACCGTGCCGCGTCGGTACTGTTCGTCTGCTTGAACTGCTCGAAAAGATCACGAACGGTCAAGGCGAGCTTGAAGATATAGACAAGCTCGAAGAGCTCTGCAATTACATCAAGGCGGGCTCTCTCTGCGGTCTCGGTCAGACAGCTCCGAACCCCGTTCTCTCCACTCTCCGTTATTTCCGCGACGAGTATATCGCCCACGTTGTGGACAAGAAGTGCCCCGCGCACGTATGCAAAAACCTCATGCAGTACAAAATAGATCCGTCCAAGTGCGTCGGATGCAAGATGTGCGCTAAGGGATGCCCTGCAGACGCTATCCACGTAAACGAGGCAGGCGAGGTCAAGGAAGGCAAGAAACTGCCGTATCTCGTCATCGACCCGAAGGCGTGCGTCAAGTGCGGCGCTTGTATCGCTACGTGCAAGTTCAAAGCGATATACAAAGACTGAGAAAGGAGAACGAAAGCAATGGATATGTTAAACATCAAGATCAACGGCCGCGGCTATCAGGTACCGAAGGGCTCGACCGTTCTCGAAGCGGCTAAATCCGCGAATATAGATATACCCACTCTGTGCTACCTCAAAGACATCAACGAGATCGGCGCGTGCCGTCTTTGCCTTGTGGAAGTTCAGGAGATGCGCGGTCCGACACTCGGCCCCGCGAGAATGGTGACGGCTTGCGTTTATCCCGTAACAGAGGGGATGAGCATAGTCACAAATTCCGAAAAGATCAAGAATTCGAGAAAGCTCAATCTCGAGCTTATTCTCTCGAATCACCACAAAGAATGTCTGTCGTGCGTGCGCTCGACGACGTGCGAGCTTCAGAAGCTCTGCCGCGACTATGGTGTTGACGAGAATTATTTCGGCGGAAGAAAGACGAAGACGGAGGTTGATTCCTCCTCAGTTGCGATCATCCGCGACAACTCCAAGTGCGTTCTCTGCCGCCGCTGCGTCGCCGCCTGCAAGGAAATGCAGGGCATCGGCGTAATCGGCGCGATCAACCGCGGATTTGACACGGTGATCGGAACGACGTTCGAGAAGGCGCTCGCCGAAACGACTTGCGTCAACTGCGGTCAGTGCATCGTTGCGTGCCCGACGGGTGCGCTCCACGAGAGAGACGACACAGACAAGGTGTTCGCCGCACTCGACGACAAGTCGAAGCACGTGTTCATCTGCGCCGCTCCGTCGGTACGCGCTCAAATCGGCGAATGCTTCGGATATGAGCCCGGAACGGACTGCGAGGGCAAGATGGTAGCCGCTCTGAAGAAGCTCGGCTTCGAGGGCGTTTTCGATATGAACCTCACCGCAGACCTTACGATAATCGAGGAAGCAACCGAGCTTGTCGAAAGAATGACAAAGGGCGGCGTTCTCCCGATGATCACGTCGTGCTCGCCCGGTTGGATAAAGTACTGCGAGCACTACTTCCCCGAAATGACGGAAAATCTCTCGACGTGCAAGTCGCCCCAGCAGATGTTCGGCGCGCTCGTCAAGACATACTTTGCAAAGAAGATGGGTTACGACCCGAAGGACATCGTTTTTGTTTCGGCTATTCCCTGCACGGCGAAGAAGTTCGAGGTGGGCAGACCCGATCAGAGCGCGGCGGGCGTTCCCGACGTGGACGTTGCGATCACAACTCGCGAGGTCGGCAGGATGATCGAGAGCGCGGGCATTAACTTCCGTGCGCTCGATGACGAGAAGTTCGACACTCCGTTCGACATTTCATCGGGCGCGGGCGTTATCTTCGGCGCGACGGGCGGCGTTATGGAAGCGGCTCTCAGATACGCGGCGGAGATCATTCTCGGCAAAAAGATCGAAAAAGTCGAGTTCCCCGAGGTTCGCGGAACGGAAGGCATCAAGTTCGCGTCTTACGATCTTGAAGGAACGAAGATCAATGTTGCCGTCGCGTCCGGTACGAAGAACGCGAAGAAGCTCCTTCGCGGCGTGCAGAGCGGTGAATACGACGTTCAGTTCATCGAGATCATGGCTTGCCCGGGCGGTTGTGTAAACGGCGGCGGTCAGCCTTATCAGCCGGCGGCGGTACGCAATTCGATCGACCTCCGCGCAGTCCGCGCGAAGGTGCTCTACAGTGACGACGCGCAGCGCGATCTCAGAAAATCGCAGGACAACGCGGGAGTCAAGCAGCTCTACGACGAGTTCTTCGGCGCTCCCGGCTCGCATAAGGCGCACGAGGTGCTCCATACGAGCTACGTCAAGAGAGGGATGTGAGACGAGTTAATATGAAAAAGTCAGCCATGCGGCTGACTTTTTTGTTTGGGTTTTTCGGCGATTCACGAATCGCCGGATTTTTTTACTCTTCGTGCCGTGACGTAATGCGCGACGCCGCAGATGATCTGCAAAACGCCGGCGAGAACAAACAGCCAAAAATAGCCCATCACGTCCGAAAGCGGTTTATATACCACCGACGCGACGACGGAGCCGAACGTGAAAAGCATCATGCGTATGCACGTGAACGAGCCGATCTGCTCGTACGGCACGATCTCGCATATCAGCATCGGAACGGAGATACTGATTATCATATAAGCAAAATAAGCTATCGCGTATGCGACGAGAAATTCCGCGAGGTTCCCGTGCAGTATCGCAACGGGCATTGCGACAGCCATGATGACAGACGAAACGAGGAGCGACATTTTATTCGACACGCGGCGGCAGATCAGCGCGAAAGCGATATTGCCGAGAAACGTCGCCGCCTGCGTGATTATGCTGATATACGGCGCCGTTTCTATCGTGACTATGCCGCCCGAGATGCCGACGACGGTGATGAGCCCGATTATTCCGTTGGCAAAGCCGCGGAAGAAGCTCGGAAGCGCGAGGGCGCGCGTCGTGCGGTTTTTGAACACGGAAAGATCAAGTCCGCGTTTTTTCTCCGCTTCCGGGACGTCGTTGATCTTCTTATACAAAAAGCTCATCACTGCGGCGAGTATCATCATTACCGCGGAAATGATAAAGAACACCGTCATGACATCGTAATAGTCGAATTTCGTTATAGCGTAGGAATACAGCGTCGAAACGCCGAATGATACGAGTCCCGCGACGGCGATGGCAACGCCCATCAGCTTGCCGAGGGTGTTCATGTCGAATATCTCGTACACTATCCTATAATCTATCGACTGTCTGACTCCGAGAAGGAAATAGACGACGAATGAAGATGAGAATATCAGCACCTTGACGAGCGTCGCGTCGCTTCGGAAAAATACGCACAGAACGAGCGACACGGCGATGAGCGACATTGAAAGAACGAGGGTGGCGTATAGTTTCAGCACGTTTTTGAGTTTGTCGGCAATAAACGTCATTCCGAGGATGACGACGACCTGCACAAACTGGATGACGGCGTTATAGATATACACCTCTGATTCGCTGAGCCCGACCGAAAGCAGAAAAGTCTGTATGACGGTGCCCGAGCAAAACATAAAACCCGTGGTATAAAGTATATTATATAGGAAATACAAAACGCGATTGTCGCGTTTTTTCGGCTGTGCGTTCATTTTACTGTTCTCTTTTCTGTGAGGTTAGTTTATCAAAGTAACTTCCTCGCCGTCCGGCTCGGCGGAGGTATGGATCATGTTTTGACGGAACGTTATTGATTTTTCACATGACAACGAATTATACATCGCCATGATGCCCGACGGCTGACACGTATAGTCGCCGAGCCCCGCGCGGACGGTCGTTTTGCATTTTATATATCGCGCGGTGTTGTCTCCGTCAAAGTAGCAAAGTCCGCGGGCAAACGGCGGCGCGGCGTAGCGGATGCGCCCTTTCGCCTTGGCGGCGACGTCGCACATCCACGGCACGAAAATATCGCAAAGCGAGCATTCGGGGATAAACGACGCGGCGCACATCGCCTGCATACCGCCCTGACTGCCGCCGTAAGAAATGAGATCTTTTTCGTTCCAGAAGTCCTCTGTCATCATAAAGCGGAGCGCGGCTACGGCGCGCACGATCATATAGTAAAAATACGACGTTTCGGGGCGCGCGTTTTCGGTTTTGCTCATTCCATAGTCCTTCAGCGCGCCGTTTTCAAGGGCTTTATAGTATTCTTCCTCGCGTCCGTTTTCAAAACCGTGGGCATTGGTGAAAAAGTAGGCGGTGTCGTCCTCGTATTCGGGTTCGGGATATTTCACGCCGTAACCCTTGTAGCCGACCTTGCACTTGAATTTGCCTTTTTTGTCGGGGACGGTGAGGTATCCCGAAACGGGCGCGGGGCCGGCGCAGGCGACCTTGACATCATAGAGGCGGAAGCCCGCTCTCGCAGACGGGAGCTCGACTTTTTCGAGTATCGTCGGTGCGACGGAGCAAACTTCATCATATAGCTTTTTGCGAAAATCGACGTAATCCGCGGGGAGCGGTGTAGCCGGGCGGATATCGGATACGGAAGCGCCCGCGCCGCCGTCGAAAGCGCCGCAGTCGGAGACTTTTTCTCCGTTTTTGTCATACAGAGCGGCGGTGAGGCGGACAAAGCCCGGCATATCGCACCTTGCCGTGATGACGGCAGGGCGCGACGACGGGAGCTCGCCCGCCACATATCCCGCTTTGCCGTCGGCTTCAAGTTTATATTTTATCACGCCGTCGGGATAAACGGTCTTCCCGCCATCGCGTACGGTGAGGGTGAAGCGCATTATTTCGCCGACATTGTAGTCAAGCGCGTCTTTGTCGGTTTCACCGAAAAAATACATTATTTTTCTCCTTTTATCTTATCGAGGATAACCCTGTCGGCAGGACAGAAATCGTAGTCGCCTGTTTCGTCCGGCGTTATCCATTTCATCTCCGTGTGCTCGATGAGGCGCGGCGTACCGCTTTTGATCGACGCGCGGAATACAGTCAGGTGCACGGTTATATCGGGGTATTCGTGCGTGACGGAGCAGAACTCGTCGGAAACGGATATTCCGATATCGAGCTCCTCGCGGCATTCGCGCACAAGCGCCGCTTCTTTCGTTTCGCTGTCCTCAACTTTGCCGCCGACAAATTCCCACATCAGCCCGCGCGCTTTTGAAGCGGGGCGGCGGCAGATCAGAAATTTTCCGCCGTCGCGTATCAGCGCGGCGACGACTTCTGTCGTTTTCATTTTACATTTTGCCGTCTGTAACGGCGTTTTCGATGAGTTTTACAAGTATGTCTGTTATTTTGTCCATTGATTCGACGGAAACAAATTCAAAACGCGAATGGAAATTTTCACCGCCTGTGCAGAGATTCGGGCACGGCAGCCCCATAAATGAGAGGCGCGCGCCGTCGGTGCCGCCGCGAATGGGAATGACGCGCGGCGTGACGCCGACGTCCGTCATGGCTTTCTTGGCACGCTCGACGGTGTAGGGGTGCTTTTCGATGACTTCCCTCATGTTGTAATAAGAGTCGTTTATCGACACCTCGACGGTGCCTGCGCCGTATTTTTCGTTCAGCTTTTCGGCGATATCGTAAAAGAGCTTTTTCTTATTCTCAAATTTTTCTCTGTCGTGGTCGCGGATGATATAGCGCAGGTACGCATATTCAATCGAACCTTCCATGTGATGAAGGTGCTGAAAACCCTCGTAGTTTTCGGTCATCGACGGTATCTCATTTGCGGGCAGGAGCGAATTGAACTCGGTTGCGATGAGGCAGGCGTTTTTCATCCTCTCCTTTGCGGAGCCGGGGTGGATGGAAACGCCGTGAACGGTGACTCCCGCGCCCGCAGCATTGAAGTTTTCGTATTCGAGCTCGCCGAGTGCGCCGCCGTCGACCGTATAGGCGTAGTCCGCGCCGAAACCCTCGACATCGAATTTGTTCGCGCCGCGGCCGATCTCCTCGTCGGGCGTGAACGCAATTTTCACCGTGCCGTGGGGCGCACCCGACTCAATAAGGCACTCGACCGCCGTCATTATCTCGGCAACGCCCGCCTTGTCGTCGGCGCCGATGAGCGTCGTTCCGTCGGAGACGATTATATGCTGTCCTTTGTATTTTTCAAGATACGGGTAATCAGAAACTTTGAGATATATGCCTTTTTCCTCGTTCAGCAGAACATCCCCGCCCGCATAGTCGACAACGCGCGGTCTGATATTTTCATCCGACGCGTCGGGAGAGGTATCCATGTGCGCGATGAGTCCTATGGTGTTGATATCGCCGTCGGTATTTTTCGGCAAGGTGGCATAGACGTAGCCGAAGCCGTCGACGTGCGCGTCACAGAGCCCCATCGCTTTCAGCTCCTCGGCGAGCGCTTTGGCGAGGGAGAGCTGTTTATCCGTGCTTGGTATCGTATCTGATCCTCCGTCTGACATTGTGGGGTAGACGGCGTAGCGTAAAAATCTTTCGTAAGCTCTCATTTTTTCCTCCGATATTGGTTATTTTCGGCTTTATTCTATCACAGTTTTCCGCGATTGTAAATACGCCGCGAAAAAAAGTATTTTTTTCGGTATGATTATTTACTTTTCGCCGGATTTATGGTAAACTGAATGCGCAAAAAAATTATTTTGAGGTGAAAAAATGATCGACGTAACAAAACTTTCATCGGAAGAAAAGCTCCGTCTTGTGATGGCGAGAAACAGCTGGAGCAATTACACGCTCGACGGCAAGCTCTATCAGTTCAACGTGTCGGACGCTTCGTGCGGTCTGCGCAAAAAAGTCGACCTTGAAGACGACGACAGCGCGACGGAGCCGTCAATCGCTTATCCGTCGTCGCAGGCGCTCGCAAACAGCTGGGATGTGAAGTTGGCGGAACAGTTCGGGCGCGCCATCGCAAACGACTGCATCGACAAGGGCATCGACATTGTGCTGGGCCCCGGCGTGAACATCAAGCGTCTGCCGATATGCGGGCGCAATTTCGAGTATTTTTCCGAGGATCCGATACTCGCGGGATACATCGC
>JAFXWT010000092.1 GCA_017542695.1 Clostridia bacterium | reverse complement strand
ATATCCGTCACCGAAAAGTCCGTCATTTGCCCAATCGGTCGCAAAAGATCCTATCGTGACCATTGATATATAATAAACAAGGAACATGACCGCGGCAAAAATCGGAAGTCCGAGCCATCTGTTCGTGACGACCTTGTCGATCTTGTCGCTCTTTGTCAGCTTCTTTTCCTGTTTCTTTTTATAGCACGCCTTGATGACTTTCCCAATGTATATGTATCTTTCGTTTGTGATTATGCTTTCCGCATCGTCGTCAAGTTCCTTTTCCGCCGCCTTTATGTCCTCTTCAATGTGGGCGATAACGTCGGAGTTGATATTCAGTTTTTCAAGAACCTTTTCATCGCGTTCGAATATCTTTACCGCGTACCATCTCTGCTGTTCCTCGGGCATATCGTGAACGACCGCTTCTTCGATGTGTGCAAGCGCGTGCTCGACAGGACCCGAAAAACTATGTTGAGGGATAGTCTTTCCGTTCTTTGCCGCTTCAATAGCCGCCTCTGCGGCATCGGTGATGCCTGTTCCTTTGAGTGCCGATATTTCGATGACGGGACATCCGATCTGACGCGACAATTCATCGGTATTTATCTTGTCGCCTTCCTTTTTGACTATGTCCATCATGTTTATCGCAACGACGACCGGAATACCGAGTTCCGTGAGCTGCGTCGTCAGATAAAGGTTTCTTTCAAGATTTGTACCGTCAACGATATTGAGTATCGCGTCCGGTCTTTCGCCGATGAGATAATTTCTCGCCACGACCTCTTCAAGTGTGTACGGTGAAAGCGAATAAATACCCGGAAGGTCGGTGATAATCACGCCGTCGTGCTTTTTGAGCTTACCCTCCTTTTTTTCCACCGTAACGCCCGGCCAGTTTCCGACAAACTGATTTGAACCTGTCAATGCGTTGAAAAGCGTCGTTTTGCCGCTGTTGGGATTTCCCGCGAGGGCTATTCTGATATCCATAATAAATGCTTCCTTTCTGTTCTGTCGAACTTTGAGCGGTCAGTGCGCTGACCGTCGCTGAAAAAAATTTTAGTCTACCTCGATCATTTCCGCATCCGCCTTGCGGATCGAAAGTTCATAACCCCTGACGGTTATCTCTATCGGATCGCCCAGCGGCGCGACCTTGCGAACGAATACGGACGTATTTTTTGTAATTCCCATATCCATTATGCGCCGTTTGACAGCGCCCTCGCCGTGCAGTTTCACGACAGTTGCGCTCTCTCCGATTTTGACATCTCTGAGTGTTTTCATATATGCCTCCTAACTATAATATTTACACCATGATTTTTTTCGCCAGCTCGTCGCTGATGGCAACACGGGCCTCTTTGACTTTGACGATTATATTCTCACCGAGCGTGTTAACGATCATAACGTCGCCCCCGACGACAAAACCGAGATTTTCGAGATGTTGTTTCACCTCGGGGTTTCCGCCGATCCTTTTTATGATCTGTGATTCGCCGATGTCAGCATAACAAAGCGGTATCATAATTTCCTCCTGCCTTTTTGTTAGCAAATACTAACACTTTGCCTTGAAAAACGGTTAGCATTGCCTAACCACAATACATTATAGTTAGTATCCGCTAACTTGTCAAGGGTTTTTATGAAAATTTTTTAAGAATTTGTGAACTTTTTGGTTTTGATGAAAAAATCTCCCTCCGCCGCGGCAGAAGGAGATATTTCATGTTTACATTTTTTCTATTTCATGCAGCGCAGGCAGCGCGTTCCCGTCAAAATCAAACAACGCCTGATTTGCCCAAAGATTTGCGCAAATGCCGTCTTCGCCGACATATTTAAGCCCGGCCGGAGTCGTCCAGCCCGAATTTTTCACGGGTATCCACGCCGGCTCCCACCAGATGAAACCGCGCCCGCGGTCGCCCGGCACGCTTTTGATCGTCTTTGCCAGGTCGCCGATAAACTTGCGCTGACCGTCCGCTGTCAACGGATAATCAATGATCTTCGCAAGCTCCTCGTTCACGATGCCGCTGCCGATAGTTCCCTTCGGCAGTCCCTCGTATTCGGAATAATCATCGAGCGAAAAGCCCATCGACGTTTCGCACACGATGATGTCCTTGTCGTACCGCGCCGAAATGTCAAACATGTTTTCTTTAAGCTCCGCCATCGTTCCGTGCCAAAACGGATAATAGCTCATCCCGATCACGTCGAATTGCTCGCCGCCCGCGGCAAAATAACTGTCGAACCACTCGCGGTAGACGTCATTTTTCCCGCCCATGTCAAGATGTATCATCACCTTTGACTTTGGCGCGGCGACTCTGACCGCGCGGATCCCCGCGCTGACAAAACGCGCGATATTCCTGAAATTCGGTGCTTTGCCGATCGGCCACAGAAGCCCGTGCGTGATCTCGTTTCCGACCGCTATAACGTCGGGCGTAAGCCCTTCCTCGCCAAGCCGCTCAAGCGTCAACTTCGTAAAATCATACACCGCGCCGCACAATTCGTCCTCGCTCATTCCGCACCATGCCTTCGGCAAGAACTGCTTTCCGGGGTCTGCCCAGAAATCGCTGTAATGGAAATCGAGCAGCCATTTCATCCCGAGCGCCTTCGCGCGCCGAGCGAGCGATATAGTCACATTGATGTCGTTCGATCCCGCACCGTACGTGTTCCCCTGTTCGTCCTTCGGATCGTTCCAGATACGCAGACGAACCAAATTCATTCCATGACTGCGAAGTATCTCCATCGCGTCGCCTTGTGCGCCGCAATCGTAAAATTTGCCGCCGCATTTTTCCACTTCGTCGAGAGACGAAAGATCGGCGCCTTTTATAAATTCATTCCGGATCATATTCTTTCCTTTTCGAAAATGTCGGCGGCAAAACCGCCGACATTTTCGATATTTGATTTTTATTATTCAGCAGCTTCCGTTTCTTCGATAACTTCCGTCCTTTTCTCGCAGAGAACGTTGTCCTCTGTTTCGGGATCGAAGAAGTGCATTACCTTGCCCTCAAACGTGACGTATACCT
>JAFXWT010000091.1 GCA_017542695.1 Clostridia bacterium | reverse complement strand
CGGGAGAGAGGAACACCTGTGTCTTGTGCATAAGACGGCGGAACGATTTTGAATGTGTTATCTTGTCGCGGTCTCGCTGAAAATCGGTGCGCATACCGTCGGGCTCGATCGGGAAGTCGCGCCCCTTCGTGTCGCGGCTTTTGAAAGCGAACTCGGAGAAGAACTCATCCTCTCTTTTGTAGATCATATCAACAATATTCAAATTATTTCCCCCAAAAATGTTATTTCACTCTTAATATACGACAAAAAAACGAAAAATCCTCTTTTTTGAGGATTTTTATTTTAATAAAATATGTATTACATTGATTTTTCCGTTATCGTAAGCCGTTTTACACAAAAACCCTCCCGTGCGGGAGGGTTCGTGTTTGATTTGTTTATTCTCAGTTCTGCGGGAGCGTTTCGGGGTCTGTCGCGCCGTCTGTGAAATCGTTAAACTCCGCTTTCTTGACCGTCATGTTTTTGATCGTCTCTTCAACGTCGAGGTCTTCGCCGTCAACGACCGTGACTTTCTCGTTGAAGAAGATCTTGTATTCGATCATGCCATGAGACATATAGAAATACTGCTCATCCCAAAGAACATATCCCGTCTCATAAAATCCGTCGTCGAGAAGCTGCTGTCCCGTCTTTCCTTCGAAAGCTTTGAGATCAGCATCCGTCGGGATGTATTTTTCCATGTCTTCCGAAACGGACACTTCAACGTCTTTCAGGATAGCTTGGAGCTTTTCGTCTCTCTTATCGTCAAAAAAGTCGATTTCTTCCATCTTGTTGTAAATGTCCGTCGTAAGATTTGCCGCTACGCGATACATCTTTTCGCCGTACCTGAATACTGCGATGAAATTGTCCTCTCCGTAACCCCAGCTATCGCTCTCTTTGTCGAGCGCGAAGTAATCGCCGAGAGTCTTGATCGAGCTCGGGTCGATCGGATCTTTATCCGTGGGATCGACGACCGTCACGCAGGAAACAAGGGATGCCGCGATGATAACGCAAAATAAAAGTGCAATTATTTTTTTCATAATGTCCTCCGATTTTTTTGGTTAATTACATTATATCCGAAAATCTGCAAAAAGTCAAGGATTACGATAAAAGACGTCTGCAACGCAGCGGGCGTCGGCAGCAGAACGATGGCCAAACTCTCAAAAAACGAGTCGGTAACGACCGACACGCTCGCCGGAATTTGCGAAGCGTTGAACTGCGACATCGGCGACATCGCCACTTTTTCCCGCGAGCCGACTGCCTTTTCCGTATATGACGCACACAAGAAATTCGGCAAAAAATCGACGAGACCGATTTTTTGAACAAATACGAATTTACGTACAAAGATCGGCGTTTTGTCGCGTATATAACAAAAAGAAAAGCCGACAAGGGCGGTGCGCCGCCCAAATCGGCTTTTTATCTTATATCGTACCTCTCGCCTGTCGTTTCGACCGAGTAGCGCCCGTCGAACCGCGCGGCGATCTCATCGTCGAGCCGCCCGCGCTCATCATGAAGCACCGCAAAATTCACGCAAACATCCGCGCCGAACGTCGCCTCGCCTATCTTCGCGGTAAAGCTCCCCAGCCGATACAAAACGTCGTTGTAATCGCCGTAAGCGCACACGATGCGGCACTCGTCGAACTTCTCGTAAGTCACAATGCCCGCCGCGTCGATCGCCGCCTTTGCCGCCGCCGAATATGCGCGGACAAGCCCGCCCGCGCCGAGCAGAATCCCGCCGAAATAGCGCGTGACGACGACGGCGGTGTTCGTGACGCCGCTCTTCTTTATCACTTCGAGCACGGGTACGCCCGCCGTTCCGCTCGGCTCTCCGTCGTCGGACGAGTGCATTATCCCTCCCGACAGCACGTAAGCCGACACATTGTGCCGCGCGTCCGCGTGCTTTTTCTTGATCGACGCGACAAACTCCCGCGCCTCGCTCTCGCTCGAAACGGGCGCGGCGTATCCAATGAACACCGACTTTTTCTCGGTAAGCTCCGCGCTCGCCGCCTTGCCTACGGTTTTGATCTTGTCCATAATCATTCCCTTATAAATTCCGAAAGCTGCCCCGCCGTCTTTTCGTCGCAAACGGCGACGGCGACAGCGCCGCTCTCCGTGTAATCGACCGATATCACGTTCGTTCCCGCACCCGTGTAAAGCCGATTGAGCAGTCCGCTTTTATCGAGCGGGAATACGAATTTCAGTTTCCTGCGCCGCGCGGCGACGATCTTTTCCATCGCCCCGATCAGCATGTTGACTCCCTCACCCGTTTTCGCGGAGATAAACACCGTATCGTCCGACTTTGTGCCGAGCGGCGCTATCTTTGCCGCGTCGCACTTGTTGCACACGTAAAGTATCGGCTTCGATCCCGCGCCGAGCTCGTCGATGAGCCCCCTCGTCACGTCGAGCTGCGCGCCCGCGTCCTCGTCGGATGCGTCGATGACGACGAGTATCGCGTCTGCGTAGACAACTTCGTCGAGTGTCGAGCGGAACGCTTTGATCAGGTGGTGCGGAAGATTTCTGATGAATCCGACCGTGTCGGTGAGGAGTACCGCCGCGCCCGACGGCAGATCGTATTTGCGCGTCGTCGGGTCGAGCGTTGCGAACAGCTTGTCCTCGGCGAGGATACCCGCGCCCGTTAAGTAGTTCAGCAGCGTCGATTTTCCCGCGTTCGTGTAGCCCGCGATTGCGAATTTGAACAACCCCGAGCGGTCACGCGCCGCGCGCTGCGTTTCCCTGTTGGATTCAAGCTCGCGCAGCTGTGCTTCGAGCGCGTCCATGCGCCGCTTGACGTGGCGGCGGTCTGTCTCAAGCTGACTTTCGCCCGGTCCTCGCGTGCCGATGCCGCCGCCGAGACGCGACATCTCCGCGCCCTTGCCGACAAGGCGCGGCACGGTGTATTTCAGCTGCGCAAGCTCGACCTGGAGTTTTCCCTCCGCGCTCACCGCGTGCAGCGCGAAAATATCGAGAATGAGCATACTTCTGTCAATGACGCTCACACGGTCGCCCAGTCCCTGCTCGATGTTTTTGATCTGCGACGGCGACAGCTCGCAATCGAAAATGACCGTGTTCACGTCTCCGCCGTCGCATAGCGTTTTCAGCTCCTCGAGCTTGCCGCTTCCGATATACGTTGCGGGGTCGGGGTTCTCCTTCTGCTGTACCATTTTCGCGTATACCTCCGCACCCGCCGTGTCGGCAAGACGCGCAAGCTCTTCAAGAGACGCTTCGTACTCGCTCTCGTTCGCGCCCTTCGGCACGACCGATACGAGCACGCACACCGCCTTTTCCGTTTTATCAAATATTTGCTGCATAATATCACCTCCCAAGGCGCATGTGTCAAATCAATTATTCGATGTTGTTTACCGCTAAATTGATCTCTGCGTTTATTTCATTCAAAAAGCGCAAATTGTTTCTTGTCAATCCGAGAAATACATCGTCAAGTTCGTTTTCATAAACAGATATATTTACCAATACTTCCGCGTCATATTTTTGGCAGATCTCTTTTATCTCTTTGATTTTTCCGCCGAAAATCATTTCAAGTTTGTCGATCTCGTATTGAATCAAACCTGTTTTGTCGGTTTCCTCATAAACGATCTCGTATATCCACTCATTATGTGCTACTCCGGCATCAATGGAACACTTCGGAAAATCTTCTTTTTTTCGGCTTTCAGTGCAATTAACCGAAAGCATTTTTGATATTTCTTCGGATGAACACGGTCCTTTATTTGAATTAATGCAAAGAGATGTTTTAATTATTGAAGTATAATTGTTTTTAATTACAGACATAATGTCTTCTCTTATTTTTGACATATACTTTCTACCCTTTTAAATTCTCAATTTATGTCTTCCACGCGCTTGGCGGGTAGCGTTTGTTTGTAGGAGCGGCATTGCGTGGCCGCCCGCATCTCCCGCGATCAGCGGGAGAGCTTCGGACGAGTAAAGTTCGCCCATACGATATAGCCGAAATCATACGTTATCTCATCATCCGTTTCGCTTTCGCTCAACACCTTATCCGTCAGGAGAAGGCTTTCGGACGACCGATGGTCGCCCCTACAAACAGACGGTAAGGTATGCGCCGCCGTCAACGCAGAGCAACACGTACCCCGCCGCGCGGGACTCCCGTTCTGTCTTGATGTCGTAAATCTTCGGCAGGATTAACGTGAACCGTACGCCGTAGGCGACGGAAGCACGTTTGAGCCGAGCAGGCAGACATACGCTGTAGTTTTTTCTTTTGTGTAGCGAAGCGGCCGCGAGGGAGTGAATGACAGCCTAAATGGCTGTCAGAGCCGAGCGGTGACCGAGCCGCAGCGAGACCCTTTTCTTTTTCCCAAAAAAGAAAAGGGCAAAAAAATATTAAGCAAAAAACGCATTCTCACCATTCGGCGAGAAAAAGAAAAAGAGTGAGAATGCGACGCATTCCCACTCATTCAAAGTCAAATTATTTTCTTCCCTCAAGACGCTTTTTGAATTTATCAACGCGACCGCCGGCATCGACAAACTTCTGCTTGCCGGTATAGAAAGGGTGGCACTTCGAGCAAATTTCAACCTTGAAATCGCCTTTTGTAGACTTTGTATGGATAACCTCGCCGCAAGCACATGTGATCGTTGCGTCAACGTAATTCGGGTGGATTCCCTCTTTCATTTCACTTTACCTCCCTCTGCTGATTTTTATGCAACGGACATTATATCACATAAAAACCGATTTTGCAAGAGTTTTTTGAATTTTTTTTATTTTTTTCCGAAAAGGGCGACAAAAGCGCCCCTCGTCACAATTTCCCCGCTATTTCCGCGCGCAGTCGCTCGATAATCCGCTTTTCGAGCCGCGAAATATACGACTGCGATATTCCGAGCATGTCGGCGACCTCCTTCTGCGTGTACTCCCGCCGCCCGCATAGACCGAAGCGAAGCTCGACGATCTCGCGCTCGCGCGCGTCGAGCTTTGCCACCGCTTCCATGATTATCCGCTTCTCCTCCGCGTCCTCGATGCGGCGGCTCACGCTGTCATCCTCCGAGCTGACGACGTCGGAAAGGAGCAGCTCGTTCCCGTCGCAGTCGATGTTGAGCGGCTCGTCGAACGATATCTCCGTCCGCGCGTTCCCCGTCTTTCTGATGTACATAAGTATCTCGTTTTCGATGCACCGTGAGGCGTATGTAGCGAGCTTGATGTTCTTGTCCGCGCGGAACGTGTTCGCCGCCTTGATCAGCCCGATCGTTCCGATCGAGACGAGATCTTCAAGCCCAACTCCCGTGTTCTCGAATTTTTTGGCAATGTAGACGACAAGCCGTAAATTCCGCTCCACGAGCCGCCGCCTCGCGTCCGGATATTCGTCGATGTGCTCGAGTACGTCCGCCTCCTCCTCGGGAGTCATCGGCGGTGGGAGCAACTCCGCGCCCGTGACGTAATACGCCCCGCCGAATGAAAACTTCAGCCACAGACGGCAAATCCAAAGACGAATTTTCGCAAAAAATCTTTTCATATCCACCTCCGAATCAAATAAGATCGAGCGGCACGAGCGCGTCGCACCCGTCGTAGTCATCACGCTCGCCGACCGCCACAAGCGCGCGCCGCTTCTCAAATCCGCGCCTCGTCTTAACGGCGAGCGATTCGGGCTTTTTCGCAAACACTATCCCGCCTCCCGCGGCCGTCGAGACGGGAACGGCAAAAACGCCCCTTTCAAGCCCCGCCGTTCCCGTATCCACCCCGAGCCGCGACGAAAGAAATATCACCGGCGTCTCCGAGATCGGCTCAACGCATACGTTTCCGCTGTCGACGAGCCCCGACAGCTCGTACCTCTTGCCGTCGAGCACCATTTCAAGCGCGCAGGTGCAAACGGCGTTCTTCCGCTTCAACAGCATCGACAAAAGCTTCGTCATCACCGCCGACGCGACGGCGGCGAGCGCGAACACCCAGATCGGCACGTCGCCGAGAGCCGTTTGCACGCTCCCGCCCACATCGATGTAAGTTCTGTACTTTCCGAGCTTCGAGTATATCAGCGTCATCGCGCCGCCGAGAAGCACCGACGCGCCGTAAAACAGCGCCGTCTGTAAGAGCCATCGCACAGCCCTCCCCCGCCACAGCGCGACGGCGACGACGACAAACGCCGCGGCGATCTCGATCAAGATCCCGAAAAGCGTCGGCAGTGAATACATGAGCGACGTCACGCCGTAAAGCGCGCCGAGCACAGCTCCAAGCACGACGCGCCACGTTCTCATCCTCTCGTGCGAGAGCTTCCCCGCCACGAACAGACAAAGAAAATCCATCGAAAAGTCGATGATGAACAAAACGTCCCCGTAAACGTATTCCGTCATGCGCGCCTCCTTTTTTTATATATTGTAATACGCCCGCCGCGCAAACTCGGTCGGAATATGGGAACGGAAAAATAAAATTCAAAATTGCAATCTGATGATTTTTTTGATAAAATGATATCAAATGTGAGATATTTCCCGTAAAAACCGTACTATATGGGTGAGGCGGAAAGGAAGGTAAAGCATTTGGATGATAGTAAGATAATTGAATTGTTTTTTGAGCGCTCGGAACAGGCGATCATCGAACTGTCAAAAAAATACGGTCCCCTATGCGGCAAGATCGCATTCAATATACTGAATAGCGTCGACGACGAGGAAGAATGCGTAAACGACGCGTATCTCGCCGTTTGGAACGCGATCCCGCCTCAAAGACCGGAACACCTCGGCAGTTACGTCTGCCGCGTCGTCCGCAATCTCGCTTTGAAAAAATATCACTCGAACACGGCGTCAAAGCGTAACGGCGAATACGATGTCGCGCTTGATGAGATCGAAGAATTCATCCCGTCTCCGTCGTCCGTCGAGGACGAGCTCGAGGCGCGCGAGCTCGCGGACAAAATAAACGGCTTCCTCGCCTCGCTCGACCCACAAAGCCGCGTCATGTTCGTCAAGCGATATTATTATTCGGAATCGGTTTTTGACATCGCGCGCCTTTACGGGATCGGCGAACACGCCGTTTCGGTCAGACTTTTCCGTATCAGAAAAAAACTGAAAAAGTATTTGATAAAGGAAGGAGTATTCATGTGAAAAAAGAAAAGATATCCGACGCCATCGGTATGATAGACGAAAAATATACAGACGAAGCGATGTCATTTTCCGCTGAAAAAGACACACAGCCCTTAAATACAGTGCCGAAAACGCGCACTCGCCATGTCAGGTGGGGCGTTCTCGCGGCGTGCCTCGCACTTGTTATGATCGCCGGCTCGGTCTCATTCGCCGTCGCCGCGGAAGCGCGGGAGTATAACGCCGCCGTCGAGTTTTTCAATGAAAACGGGCTTTCGACAAGCAGACTCACCCGCACCGAGATCAAGGAGGTCTACCGCGACATCACGACAAATCGCTTCTCCTACGGCAAAACGGCGGACGTGATGAGCCGATCCGTCTTGGGATATGAAATAATGCAGGCAGAGCCGACGCCTGAGAAACTCGCGGAGCTTTGGAACAACAACTCAAAAGAAAACGTGATTTCTGAAAAGGGGTACGATTATCGCATTAGAATAATAGATTCGTACGCCGACAAAAACGGTCAGCGCGTGTTCTATGGATTTGACGTAAGCGTTCTCGAATGTTACCTTGACGGAAATCTTTTGTGGAAAGCGGAGCGCGGCGACTTTTATATATACGGCGCCGTGCACACGTCAAAAGGCACGGTGGTGTGGGGGCATAGCTATTTCACTTTATCCAATACGTCATTGACCGGTTGGCTCGCCCGCTTCGATGACGACGGAAACATGATTTGGAAAAAAAAGCTCGACCACGGTTTTGATCGCGAACTTATCGCCTCGGTGATCGACAACGGAGACGGAACGTGGGCGGTCATCAGCCGCTGCGAAGGAAACCTTCTCTGCCTCAGCCGATTTGACGTTGACGGAAACGAGCTTTCGTCAAAAATGACGGAGATCGGTAACTTGGGCATCGGCGTCACCGCGAAACTCGGAGACGGATATCTCGTTCAGCTCGGAAACGTCCTCGGCAACGTGCGCCACACGGCACGCCTCGTAAAGCTCGACCGCTGGGGGAACGTTCTCGACAACTTCACTTATGAGGAAGACGGCGTCAATTATTACATCACCGACATGGCGGAGTTCGGCGGCAAAATTTACCTCTCCGCATACGCCGTCGCGGCGCAGACGGACGCGGGAGGCCGCGACGAGATCGCGAATGTCTTAAAATACATTTGGGAAAACCACAAGGACGACCTTATGAATGTTTCCGTCGAGGAAATAACGCCGCTCGTTCGGGATAATTACACGGCGGTGCTGCTTGTTTGCGACACGGAAAGCTACGAGCCGACGACGTTCTATTCCGTCAGATCGTCTCTCGGCGCCGAGCTTCAAGTCGTCGACGGACGGCTCGAATGGAACGTGCATTCGATCGTTAACGTGTTCTTCTCCCCTTTCACAAGCTCGTTTTCGGTCGGCGGCACCTGCAAGGTCTACAGATATTCGTTCGACCTGTTGGGCGCTTTGATCGAACAAAAAGACACGGGCGAGACAGTCTCGTTCAGAAGATAATCAAATCATACTCAAAAAAAGAAAAACCTCGGCGGTGCCGAGGTTTTTCCGTTTTATACTAATGTATAAAATGGGAAAAACCCTGCTCTCGCAGGGCATTTTCCGAATTTCAGATTTTATCATTTCATCGTTTCTTCCGCGGCGGAGAGAACGGCGTACTTGCCGCTTTCGTATGTCAGTCCGCCTTGAAAAAACGCCGTGAACGGCGCGCGGAGCGGCCCGTCGGCCGATATCTCTATCGACGCGCCCGACGTGAACGTTCCCGCCGCCATGATGACCTTGTCCTCGTACCCCGGCATATCCCACGGCTCGGGCGTAACGAATGAATCGACGGGCGAGCCCGCCTGTATCCCGCGGCAAAAGGCGCAAAGCGCCTCAGGCGAGCCGAGTCTGACCGTCTGGATTATGTCGTGCCGCTCGCTGTCCCACGACGGCTCGACGGGATAACCGAGCTTCTCGAATACATAAGCCGCGAACGCCGCCGTCTTTTTCGCCTGAGCGACGACGTGCGGCGCGAAGAAAAATCCCTTGAACATCTTGCGATTTTCAGAGAGCGTCGCGCCGCATTCCTTGCCTATCCCGACGCTCGTCAGCCGATACGACGCAAGCTCGACGGCGCGCTTCGTTCCGGCGATGTATCCGCCCGTTTCGGCGATGCCGCCGCCCGGATTTTTAATGAGCGATCCGATGATCATGTCCGCGCCGTGATGCGTCGGCTCCGTCACATCGCAGAACTCGCCGTAGCAGTTGTCAACGACAACATAAGCACGCGACAGCGCATGGACGAGCGCCGCCGCCTCGCCTATTTCCTCCGGAGAAAGCGTCGGGCGGTTCTGATACCCTTTCGACCGCTGAATGAACACGACCTTCAGCGCGTCGCCGTGCTGTGCGATCTTTGCCTTCACCGCTTCCGCGTCGATTTTGCCGCCTGAAAGTCCGATCTCGTCGTACTTCACACCGAAATCGGCGAGGGACCCGTCGCCGCTTTGATACTTGTCGCCGATCACCTCGGCGAGCGTGTCGTACGGCGCGCCGGTTATCGACAGCATCACATCCCCCGGGCGAAGCAGGCCGAACAACCCTATCGTCAGCGCCTGCGTACCGTTGACTATGTTGTGACGAACGATCGCGTCCTCCGCGCCGAAAACGTCGGCGTATATCGCTTCGAGCGCGTCGCGCCCGATGTCGCCGTATCCGTAACCCGTCGTTCCGCCGAGCATCGCCTCGCTGACGCGGTGGCGACGGAACGCATCGAGCACCCTCGCCGTGTTCTCTTCCGATATTTTGTCAAATCCCGCGAAAGCGGGAGACAGCGCCCGCTCCGCTTCCGCGGCAATGCCGCGCAGTTTTTCGGAAAACTCCATATCTTACGCGAGAACCCTCTCGCACATTCCTTTCATTATTTCAATGCCGCCCTCGACATCGTTCATGTCGATCGTCTCGACCTCGCTGTGACCGTATCGCGTCGGAACCGATATCGCGCCCGCCTTTGCGCCGCCGCGCGCCTGTTGGATCATGCACGTGTCGGTGCCGCTTGATTCGAGAACTTCAAGCTGATATTTTATTTTCTTTTCGTCGGCGATCTCCTTCATCATCTCGACAACTTCCCTGTGGCAGATGACCATTCCGTCTTTGATTTTAATAGCCGGCCCTTTTCCGAGCACCACCTCAAACGGCGCGGAATTGATAACGTCGCCCGAACCGCCGATGTCAACGGCGCAGCCGTAATCGGGATTTATCGCGTAAGCGCTCGTCTTCGCGCCGCGAACGCCGACCTCTTCCTGACACGTGAACACGAAATACGTGTCGTTTTCGCACTTGGTCAGCCGCTTTGCGACCTCGTAAAGCATATAGCATCCGATGCGGTTGTCGATCGGCCGCCCGCACACACGACTGCCCATCAGGTGATAAAGCCCCGAAACGACGCTGCAAGTATCGCCGATTTTGACGCGGCGCTCCGCGTCCTTTTTGTTCTTTGCGCCGATGTCAACGTAGACCTTTTCTGGCGAATAATTCTGCACCGCCGTGCGCGCCTCGGGAACGAGAACGCCGCGCAGACCGCTCTTGAACACAACGTGCGAGAACGACGCCGCCGTGAAGTTTATCCCGCCCATTTTAGATACGCGAAGATACCCCTCGTCCGTGATGTAATTGACCATGAAGCCGATTTCGTCCATGTGAGCGGCGAACATCAGCTTTTTTGCGCCCTCTCTGCCCTTTTTGTGAGCGATGAGCGAACCCATCGCGTCAGTGTATACATCGTCCACGTAGGGAGCTATCTCCTTTGCGATAATAGCCGCAACGTCGCCCTCGTCGCCCGAAACGCCCTGCGCGAGCATGAATTTGCGTAAGTATTCTATCTCTGCCATTTTATTTACCCTCCCGAATAATTATCTCTTTTATAAGCGCCTTTGCCGCGTCGCAGTCTGCGACCGATATCATCTCCGACGCGCTCTTTCTGTACCTCGTCGGTATTGCGATCCCGACGCATACGCGCCCGCCGAGCGCCCTTTGCGTCACAGCGCCCTCGCCTATCTGCGACTGACGCACGACGTATTGATACTTTATTCCGCACTCCTCGGCAAGACGCATGATCTCATCTGTTTTAGCGGGGTGGAACACCGTCTTTGCGTCGATGCCGAGCACCGCCGCGCCGCCGCCGAGCGTCGTGATCTTCAGCTCGTCCGGCACGTCGGGCGTGTCGAACGCCTGTATGCCGTCGAGAGCTATCGCAAAATCGGGCGCGATGACGTTCGCCGCCACTTCCGCGCCCATGTTGCCGACCTCGCCGCGCGTCGTGAACACGAAATAAACGTCGACGTCAAGCGGCTTTTTCGCCGCTTTCAGCTCGCGGATCATCTCGATCAGAAGAGCGCACGCGGCGCGCGATCCGAGCGATTTTCCCTTATAATACCCGCCGATTTCGGCAAAAGACGGAGCGAACGCGCCGTAGTCTCCGACCTTGATCTTCGCGTCGGCGGCTTCCTTATCCTTAAAACCGAGCTCGGCGTATATCCTGTCCGCCGCCGTCGGCTTTGAACGTTCGTCGCCGGACAGCTGATGTATCGGCTTTGCCGAGAAGATACATTTTTCAGTGCCGTTTATCACGCCGAGCCGACCCGAAATGCGTTCCGTCGGCACGCCGCCGTAAAACTTCATCCAGACCTTGCCGTCACCGTCCACGTCTTTGACAAGAAAGCCCGGCTCATCCATGTGCGCCGTCAGCATGACGCGCGGCGCGCCTTTTTTGCCTGATTGCACGTAAGCCACCACGTTTCCGACGCGGTCGACGGACGTTCCCGCGTCCTTGCCGATCTGCCCGATAATCAGCTCCGCCGCTTTGTCCTCGCATCCCGAAGGAGCGAAAACGTCGGAAAGCGCCTTAATCAGTTCTATACCTTTCAGCTTCATATCAGATCCTCCTTTTCGAGACACGCGGCGATGAGCTTCGCCGTCGATTCCACATCGTCGATCTTCGTTGTTTCGACGGGCGTATGCATGAAAAAGACAGGTATTCCGAGCAGCGCCGTCGGTATGCCGCGCCCGACGAACGCCACGTCGTCAGCGTGAGTCCCCGTGCCGACGCCTTCAAGGCAGATCTGATACGGTATCTCCTTTTCCTTTGCCGTGTCGATTATCTTGTCGGTGAGTTTTTTGTCGAGTATCACGGAGAGCGAAACGACCGCCCCGCCGCCCGTTTTCATATCCGCGCCCTTCTTCCCGTCCGGTCCGAGTCCGAACGTCACATCGAGGACGATCGCCGCGTCGGGTTCGACGCGGAACGCCGCCGAGCTGACGGCGCGGTGACCGACTTCCTCGCGGCACGACATCGAAAAATATATGTCGCAGGCGAGTTTTTCTTTGTCGAGATACTCCATCGCCTTGATCACGGCGACGGAACAGAGCTTGTCGTCGAGCGCCTTTCCGTAATAATATCCGTCGCCGAGCTCTCCGTAAACGGGAGCGAAACCGACGGGAGTTCCTATATCGACGTATTTCGATATTTCGGCTTTGTCGAGCCCCGTGTCGATAAGTATGTCTGTAACGGGCGTGAGCTTGCCTTTTTCATCGTCCTTGCGGATGCACCCCGGCTTGTCCAACGCAACGCCGCGAAACGTTTTGCCTTTTCCGTAAACGGTCATTTCCGCACATGGCAAAAGGCGCGCGTCGACGCCGCCGATCGAACACACGCGCAAAAATCCTTCGTCGGTAATGCCCTTGACCATCAACCCGATCTCGTCGAAATGCGTGTCGACAAAAAGCTTTTTCGCATTCGGTCTACCGCATTTTTTGATAAAAATGTGGTTCCCGACGTTGTCCTTTTCGCACTCGTCGAAATAAGGCATGACGATCTTTTCGAGCTGTTCGCTGCATTCGTACTCATATCCGTTTATCGACATGAGAGAGCATACGTCATATATCAGTTGTTTTGTTTCCATTTCGTCTCCTTATATTCATATATTTATATCTTTCAATATTTGTTTGAATCTCTCGCCGCGCTCCTCAAAGTTCCGGAAGCGATCGAAGCTCGCCGCCGCGGGCGACAGCAGCACGACGTCGCCGCTCCCGGCGCTTCGCGCCGCGCGCGCCACGGCCTCGTCAAAATCCGGGACGTAGCATATCTCCCCGCCATATCCCGCGCCCGTCATCATATCGTAAACGGCGCGCCCCGTGCCGCCCGTGCAGAAGATCTTTTTCGTTTTTTCGCAAAGCGGCACGATGAGCGGCTCCGGCGGGATGTGCTTGTCGTAGCCGCCGATAATGATTATCACTTTTTCTTTGAACGATGACAGCGCGGCGATCGTCCGCGTCGGCGACGTGTCGATCGAGCTGTTGTAAAATTTCACGCCGCCGCGTTCAAGCACAAGCTCGGCGCGGTGCGGCACTCCGCGGAACGTAGACGCGACTTTATACATATTTTCGTCCGAAACGACGCCGTCGACGGCTAGCATCGCCGCCATCATGTTTTCAGCGTTGTGAACGCCCGGTATCACTATATCAGAAAGAGCAATTATCCGCCTGCCGCCTATGAAAATCGCCCCGCCGCGTATCTCGCCGTCGGCGCTGTTTTTTGATGAAAAAAGTCGCGCTTCACATCGCGCCTCGGCGGCAAAATTCCGCGTTATCTCGTTTTCCGCGTTTGTCACAAGGCGACACCCCGCCGTCTGACCGACAAATATCCGCCTCTTCGCCGCGACGTATTCGCTCATCGACGTGTGCCAGTTGAGATGGTTCGGGCTGACGTTCGTCACGACCGCGACGCGCGGCGAAAAATCCATCGTCATGAGCTGAAAACTTGACAATTCAAGCACGCAAAAATCGTCGGATTTTATGTTTTCGATCTCGGGCAGAAGCGGCGTTCCGATGTTGCCGCCGAGCCACACTCGCCGTTCCGTACCCGCAAATTCCTCGCCGAGCATCTTCGATATGATCGTCGTCGTCGTCGTTTTTCCGTCGCTGCCCGAAACGGCGTATATCGGACACGGGCAAAGCGAGCAAAAAAGCTCCATTTCGCTCGTCAACTCCCCTCTTGTGACCGAGATCGCGTCGGGACGTACGCCGGGCGTGCGAAGGATGAGATCGGCGTCGATTTTTTCAAATTTTTCTCGCTCGAAGAGCTCGGCGCCGATTTCGCGCGCCGCCGATTTTGCCTCGTCCGTTGCCTTCGCATCGTAGGCCACCACCGCCATCCCGACGGATATAAGGAACCGCGCGGCCGCGCGATTCGACACACCGAAGCCGACAAGCGCGGCTGTTTTCCCGCGCATCGCCGTTTTGAATTTTTCGAGCTTTTCGTTCATTTTACACCGTTGTATAAAATTGATTTTTCTATATTCTATGCGCCTTTTCGGATTTTGGTGAATTTATCAGATAGCATCCGTCAGCGCCGCAAAATCGGATAGCGTCAGCCGCTCGCCGCGCACGTCACGCGGCAGTCCGAGCGCTTCCAGCGCCGCCTCCGTGCGCTCCTTTTCATACGCCGACGAGAGCGCGTTCGATAGCGTCTTGCGCCGCTGACAAAACGCGAGCCGAATTATCTCAAACATCTTCTTTTCGTCCCGACAAGCGACAGGCGGCTTCTTCAATATGTCCATTTTTATTACAGTCGACGTGACTTTCGGCGGCGGGATGAAGTTGCCCGGCGCGACGTTCATGATCTTCTCGATGACGGCGCGGTAGTTGACCGCAAGCGTAATCGCGCCGTAATCCGACGTGCCCGCTTCGGCCGTGAACCTGTCCGCGACCTCCTTTTGTATCATCACGATCAGCGACTCGAACAGCCCGCCGCCCTCTTCAAGCAGTTTCATTATTATGGGAGAGGTGATGTAGTACGGTAAATTCGCGCAGACGCACACACGCATCCCGCCAAAATGCTCGCGGCAAAGCGCCGCGAAATCGGTTTTCATCGCGTCGCCCTCGATGATGACGACGTTATGAAATCTCGACAGCGTATCGTCAAGCACAGGTATCAGCCCGCGGTCGATCTCTATCGCCACGACCTTTTTGTACCGCTCGGCAAGCGCCTCGGTAAGCGTCCCGATGCCGGGACCGATCTCTATTATCCCGCAGTCCCCGTCGGCGCAGGCGTCCGCTATCGTGTCGACGACGACGGAACTTGTCAGAAAGTTCTGCCCAAACCGCTTTTGCGAGTTGATACCGTGACTTCTCATCACGGCGTGAGCGTATGAAATGTCTGTAAGTCGCATTTGTTCTCCGTTTTTGAAATTTATTGAAATTAGTTATTGACAAATCGTAATTTCTGTGATAAAATACGTTTTGTCGCTGGTGTAGCACAGTCGGTAGTGCAGTTGATTCGTAATCAACAGGTCGAAAGTTCGAGTCTTTTCACCAGCTCCATTGATAAGCCCGAAAAACAGGCCTTGCGCAGGTTTTCGGACTTTTCTTTTTTGAGCGGATACGCCGGCGCGCAAAGAAGTAATATTAATAAATCAATTATATATTTTTTACCGCGATTTGTCAATCGTTTTCCCGATTCAAAAAGCAAAAAAGCGTCCGCAGACGCTTTTTCTTTTTATGTCCGTATGTCGATCACTTTCTGAACGGCTGAGGATCGTATCTTCCGTTTTCCATCTTGCAGAAATCGAAGTACGCGCGCGTCCATGCGTAGTGTCCCGCACCGTCATAGATCGTGACGCGGCCGTACCTGTCGTAAAGTCCGGACACTTTGAACACCGCCTCGGTGATCTTGTCGCCCGTTTTCTCGCCCGTCGTCACGACAGCGTGGCGTCCGTACGTCGTGTAGCTAATCCTCTCGACCGGCGAGCACTTGATGTGCACTTCCTCGCCCTCCGTCCAGAGATCGTATATCTCGGGTCCCGTCGAAGCGTAGAAATCGCCGTTTTCGAGCGCCTGCATTATAGCGCCGTATTCGAGCTTTTCCGCCTTGATCATGATGAATCCGCCGCAGCTGTCCCAGCGCGGGCTGCCCTCGGGGAATCTGTCGTGGTTGTCGTCGGATGCTATGCAATAGATCTTGTTGCCGCGGCGGAGCATGTCGTCGTAAACTCTCTCGTTGAATTCGGGATACCCGCCGACAACGCAGCTGTGATTGTATATCTCCATTGCAAAAACGCCCTTGATGTCAAGATAATCCGCCATGTCCTGCTCCGACCACGTCGGGTGGTTGTAGCAAGCAAGGAAGCCCTCTTTGCACGTCTGATCTATCATATCGCTGACTTTGGAATATACTCTTTCATAGTCGGGCGTGCCCGAATATTTCTGTGCCGCGCGCAGATCGGCGTGATTGTCGGGGATGTATTTCGGATTGAAGCACGGCATCACCGTGTTGTGCGCGTCTTTTGCGTAAAAGCAGATGTGCGTGCACGGCGTGTGGTTCCACGCTCTGTCTCCCGGCACGTCGTTGACGTCCATTTCATATCCCGTGATCGCCATGAAGTTCTCGTCGTTGAGGTCGGAGTGGTCGATGAGCACGTTGTGATCGGTGAACGCGATTATCGAGTAACCGTGACGCTTGTAGACCTCCTTGAGCTGCTCGACGGTCAATGATCCGTCGGAGAGAACGCTGTGGCAGTGCATATTCGCCTTGAAGTATTTCCCGCTTTCGGGAAGAAGCCAGTTTTTCATATTGTGATCTCCTTAAAAAAGATTTTTCGCTTTATCACATTATATCACGTGCCCGCCGTTAAGTAAAGCGAAAAAACGCGTTTTTTCGTTTTTTTTGAAAAACTTTCGTGCGGCGCCGTAAGCGTTCGGCGGAAGATGCGCGGACGACCGATGGCCGCCCGCCGCTTTATACATCTGTATAAATCCCAAAAAGCGCGGTCGTTGCCGCGCTTTTCGCATATCGGATTTTCGATCAAACCGTCACTCGTCTTTCTTTTCTTCTTCGACGTTTTCCTCGACGACCGCGATGTTCTCGCTCTCATCGGACATTTCGTCCGTCTCCTCGTCGCTGATCACGATATCTTCCTCGACCTCTTTACCGGCATTCTCGTCAATGCCCAGCGTTTTCGAGATCTTCGATTTCGCGCGGCGGAAATGGATATACACCCACGATCCGATCGCAACGGCGATACCGACGACTATCGGAAGAACGTATGATACCGAGCTTATGTCAATGTATGCTTTCATAATATTTCTCCTAATCAGCAATTAATATTTTTTTGTTTTCAAAATCGGAGCACTGCTTTTTGTCAAGGTAAAAGTCAAACTTTTTGACTTTGTTGTCGCAGTGCAGTTCCGCTTCGTATTCTCCGAAGAATCCTCTGAACGACGCGGTCCCGTTTTTCAGCGCGAGGGTTTGTTTTGTATTCCACTCTTCGTTGATGAGGCGTTTCAGTTTCTTGTATACCGGCTTTTCGGACATATCGAATCTGAGAAAACCTCCGTAGTATATGTTTTCTCCGGCAGTCATGTCGCCGGGTTCGGCATTGTATCCGTATCCGTCTACGAGATTCCAGTAAATTATGCCGTTCATATTCGGATGTGAGAAGAACAGTCTGTAAAGATTCTCCGTCAGGTCAGCCTGGACAAGTTCGTCTTCCTCTCCGTTGCTCCTTGCGGGGATCGTCATTTCGGTGATCTGCTCTTCTTTACCGAGTTTTGCAAACAAATCCAAAAGAGCATAGAGTCTTTCCGGATTGAATTTCTGTTTGGCGTGCTGCCACTCCCTGTCTTCGGGGAAAAAGCAGTGGAACTGCAATCCTATCGTATCAAGATGCTTTATTCCTTTTCCGAGCAGTCTTTCTATCTGCATAAAATAGTAGTTTCTGTTGAATTCAAAGGGATCCCAGATGTTGTAGTCGTTGATAATGAGCTCGTTGTTTTTAAAATACTTGTCCGCTGTGAGATAACTCCAATCAAGATAGTCGTCTTCCATAAAGAAAGCGGTATTGTGAAGCACCTGAAGCGTCTCGTTTGTCACTTCAAAGCTCGGTATGTCTTTTGAATATCTCTCCGAAATCTGTCTGAATCTGTTTTCAAGCTTTTCTTTCAGCACATCGGTCGGAAGATTCTTTGTCCATTCCGGAACAAGGGTATCATAATTCAGACAGTGGCATTTCGGCTCAATGCCGTGCTCTTTGCAGTATTCCATGCAAAGGTCGATCGACGGTCTTCTGTATATTCTCTCGCAGTTTTTGTCGAATCTGAAATGACCTTCCTGCGGTTCTGTTGTGTCCCAGTAAAACGGAAGTGTGGCAAGGTTGAACAATTCGGGGAATTTTTCTCTGTATATTCTGTTCTTTTCTTCGGTTTCAAATTCGTCGAGCATGAAAAGATTTGCGCCGAATCTAAATTTGTGCTTTTTTTGTCTGATCACCGCCGTGGCTTCCGAAGGAACGTTGTCGCCGAAAACAAATCTAAGTTCGCAGTTTCCCTTGCGGTACTTCTCGATATTTTCGCTTGTTCTCTTATCATTCTCCGCTTTCTGTTCAAGAAAGTATTTCATGACCGTGTCGTATCTGGACATCATATATCCTCCACTATCATTTATTTTTATTTTCTTTTTGTTTTTCGGAAAGGCGGTGCAGAATGTATTTCACGCCCTCGGCGCCGTTCGATCCGTATGAATAGAGATGTTCGAGTTTAAGCGCGTTTATCTTCTCGCGGTACTTTTCGCCGCTTGAAAGAAGCTCGTCCGCCGCGGCTTTCACGCCGTCGAGCGCGTCTTTTTCAAGCGCCGTGCCGACCTCCGACCGCAGATATATCTCCGCCGGAGTTTCGCCTATCGCCTGCCACTCGGGGTTTTCCACTTTCATCTTCGTGTTGATGAAAAGCACGGGCTTCTTTGTCGCAAACGCAAATTCATACGCGATGCCCGACCAGTCGGTCACGAGCAGATCGGACGAATAGATCGACTTGTTCGTCGTGAAATCAAGCTCGAACGTCAGTTTTTCCGTCGGCACGTCCTTGTATTTTTCGGTCAGCAACGTCAGTTTTTCGGGATAGCGCTTCGAGTATTCGGGGTGCGGGCGCACCGTGATGTGCGTGTCGTCAGCCATGAGCCCCTCGATCAGCTTGTCAACGCAGCTGTCGAGCAGGTTGTCATCCTGCCACGACGGCGCGATCAGTATTTCCTTCTTTTCGTTTTTCACGTCGGCAAGCGACGCGGCTGCCGCCTCGAGCTTTTCCGCGAGCGGATATCCGAACTTGACTATCGTCTTTTCGGGCAGACCGTAGACCTTTTCCGTCGCCCTGACCTCACGCTCCACGTGAGCGCCCGTCGCAAAAACAGTGTCGAAATTATCGAGCGCGCCCTTGCGGAATCCCATGTGTACGCTCATCATGTCGTGCGGCGCGTAAATGTATTCGACGTCGCGGCGCACAAGCGAGCGCTTGATGTAGTACGTTTGCAGGTCGGGCGTCGTCATCACGACGATGTCGGCGTCCATACGCATCATCAGCGTGATCAGCTTCTTCTGCCCGATGTAATACGGGCGAATGCGCGGCTCCGTCTTTGCCGTTTCAAATATCGCGTCGTGCGCGTCGTTTGTGACATAGTGGATGATTATGTTCGATCTTTTCAGCAATCCGTCGATCAGCGCCTCAAAATACTTGTAGAATCCGCTCCGCTCGGAGTAGATCACGAGGTGCTTGTTGACGATCTTGAAAAACCGCTTATAGTCCTCTTTTTCGCGCTTTGCGTTTGCGCGGTGCTCGGCGTCTTTTTTGCCGCCGTCGAGCTCTTCGATCTTTTTAAGCTCCGCGCGGCTCTTTTCAAGAGCGTCGTAATCGACGTATTTCTTCGGACTTATCGCGGCGTTCAGGATAAACTGCTGGATTATCGCCATGACGTTGCTCGCCACCCAATAGAGCGCGACGCCCGTGTATACGAAAAATCCGAGATAGAGCGACAGCCCGACGGAGAGCGCCGTCATGCCGTATTTGTTCACCTTCGACTGTTCCGCCTGAATGACGTTCGCCGCGTTCTGCACGTAGCAGAGCAGGTACGACGAAACGGCGGCGATCACGGGAACGACAATGTAAAGTCCCCACACCTCGCTCGGTATGAGATCGAGCGAAAAGCCGAGAAAATCGAGTTTCAGCGTCGAGATAAGACTTACCGCGTCGCTCGCTGCGCCCGTGAACATATCGGGGCGGAGCGTGCCGTCAAGCACGGCGCGCACGACGGAGAGCTGCTCGTCCTTAAAGCTGACGCCGATCGCGTCGGCAAGCGTCCTGCACACGTCGGCGTCAATGCGTAGGATGTGAGTCAGCGGCGCCTTGATTATCTGCACTACCGCAAGCAACAGCACGATCTGCACCGCCAACGGTATTATCGAAATGAGCGGGTTGTATTTTTCTCTCTTGTGGAGCTTTGCCTCTTCCTCGGTGATCCTCTCCCTGTCGCCGAAGAATTTCGCCTTTATGAAATTTACCTCCGGCTGTATCTTCACCATCTTTATGGAATTCTTATGCACCCATATCGACAACGGGAGCATAACTATCTTCGTAAGCAGGGTAAACAGTATTATCGCCACGCCGTAGTTGCCCACGATGTCGTGACACAGCTTCATAAGATAGCCGAACGGATAGCAGATATATTCCATGTCATTCCTCTGTCAGTTTCGTTTATTTGTAGATCATGCCGACGGGGTCGGACGAGTAAAGCTCCCAATTTGAGAAATCGCCGCCCGCGCCAGTCACTTTGAACGTGACGATGAGATCGCTCTCGCCTTTGACGTAAAGCTCGAATTTGTGATATCTTTCGTTCGGTTCGCCCGGCATTATGTCAAAATACGTCTTGCCGTAATCTTTTTCCGTTTCGATGCCGGAATATCTCACAAGCGTCGGGATGAGATTCGCCTGGCTCACCTGAGCGTATGAATACGACATTCCTTTTACCGTCGAGCCCGCCGGCTTGACGAACAGCGTCGTCAGCCGCGGCTGACTCGGGATCTCGGCGTCGTCGCGGGCGCGCGGATGGTCGCCCGTTATGACTATCGTCGAGTTATCGTAAACGCCGAGGCGCTTCAGCTCGTCGATGTATTCGTAAATGAGCTTGAAATTGCCGCGGAGCTGCGCTTCCGCCGAGCCCTTTTCGATGCGGCTGCCGTCCTCGTCCATAATATACGGATCGTGACATCCGCTGAGGTGTATCAGAATATATGAGTTTTCGCTGTCGTCAAGCGTCAGCCCGTTTTCGTGTATGATATCGTAGACCTTCGGGTCATCGAGCTCGTAAAGCGGCGCGTCTCCGTTGTATTCGACAATACCCGTAAACGACGCCGACGAGATGCTCACGGTGCTCTTCAGCGCCGTCGGCAGATATTTGTAAGCGGACAGCGCGAGCATATTGCCGACGAGAGCGCCCGTGTCCGTCACGGCGTAGTCGGTGGCGACGGAAAGGTTGTCCGCAACGCCGTAAAGCTGCGAACCGTCGGTGTAGGCATAATAATTCGCCGTGTATAGCTTGATCTTATAATTGTTCGCTTTGAGGTCGCGGAGAAAATCCGACGTAGAGTATGCCTTTTTGAAATAGTCGGCGGCGGTGCCCGAAAAATCGTTTTCGATGCCCGTTATCATCGAAGTAAGTCCCGGATACGTGCGAGAGTATAGCGAGACATTGTCGTCAAAAAGCGTAAAACCGGTCAATCTGTCGAAGAAATCGGGCGTTTTGTTCATCACGTCGTAAAGGTACGAAACGTCAAAGCGGTCGACGACGAAAATGATTATGTTCTTCCCCGCCGAGACTTCGTTCAGCCCCTCGTAAGTGAGGTATGCCTTTTCGATGTAGTCGCTCGGAGTCGGGTTTTCGGCAGATGGCTCTTCTTTCGTCGTTTCAAACGGCGAGCGTGATATCTCGTTTGCCCGCATCGCGCATCCCGTCGCCTGCATGGCGATGAGTACGACGAGCAGTATCGACGATACCGTTTTTATTATGCTCTTTTTTTGCATTGTCAATGCCCCCATGATACAAAGCGCTCCGACGACGAGCCAGATCGCCGCGTCGATAACGGCGAGCGCGACGCTCTCCGTGCCTCCCGTGTCGCCCGTCAGCGAGCCCGCGCCGTTGAGAAACATCGCCTGCACGTATCCCATCAGGCAGAGCCAGACGATCACGCCGAACGCGACGTCGGAAGCTTTGCCGGGCAGAAACGCGACAAGCGCGGCGAGCAGGAGCGAAACGCCAAGTGATATCAAAGCTATATGACCGCCGAAATCGGAAAAGGAAAAAAGTAATTCTTTCCTGTTCGACGCGAAGATGTCGAGTATTCCGAAAAAGAAGAACGTCAGCCCCGCACAAAAGCCCGAAAGCAGCGCCCGCGGCAATCTTTTTGTTACTCCGCCGAAATATCCGTTGTTTGTGCTTGTTTCCATGATTTATATTTCCGTTCCGTGAATTTTATCTATTAGTCGAACAATGTTTGAAATTATCTCATTGATTTTTTGAAATATTTTCGCATTGTTTATATAATACTCCATAATATAAGAAAAGTCAATACCGCAAAAAGAGAAAATCGAGACGCGAAAAGGTCGTTTGGTTCTCTCTGCGCAAGGGAAGTTGTCAGCGTCAGCTGATTGAGGAGTTATCGTATGGGCGGTTTTGTTTGCCCGCCGACTCATTTCCCCGCCCACCAACAAATTCACAAAATATATTGAAAACGTTTTCCTTTTGTGTTATAATGAAAAAACACGCGCATACGGTGCGCCGCTTATTAACTTGAAAAACCAACGGAGAGGAGGGATATAATGAACGAAGCGGGCAAAAAAGACGCGACAGGCGAAGGAGTCAAGCCGAAAAAGCGCAAGCTGTATCTCATACTGACGATACTGCTCAACGTCGCCGTCGTCGGCTTTTTCGTCGTAAAGGAAATAATAACGAACAAAAACGAGCCCCGTTCGATATCTCTCTCCGATATGAGCCCGTATTTCCTCATTTTCGGAGCGCTGTGCTTCGGCGTCGCCATGTGGACGGAGTACGTAAAATACAAAAAAATGATAATGACGAGCGCCGGAAAATACGATCCGCGCGGCGCGTTCCACGTTGCGATGCTCGGCAAATACACCGACAACGTCACGCCTTTCGGCGCAGGCGGTCAGCCGTTCCAGATCCACTACCTCCATAAGCGCGGCTACTCGTCCGGAACAGCGGGCGCCGTTCCCGTCGCGGGGTTTCTCTCCCAGCAGATAGCGTTCATCATCATCGCCGTTATCGTGTTCATCGCCAACGGCAGAGTCGTCAGCGGCCGCCCCGAAATGCTCGTCGCGCCATACGTGGGACTTGTATTCTATATGGTGATCCCCGCCGCGATAATCCTGTTCGCGTTCCTGCCCAAAGCGTTCAACTCCATCGTCGGCGGAGTGCTGCGCCTGCTTGAAAAAATGCGCATCATCAAGAGCGCCGCGAAAAAAACCGAATCGGTCAACGCCGTGATGAACGAATACGTCACGAGCATCCGCGAGATGAACAAGCGCCCGTTTTTCACGCTGAAACTCATCTTCATCTCGCTTATATATCAGATGGCGATCCTCTCCATCCCGTTCTTCATGATACGCGCGTTCGGCGGCAGCGGCTCGTGGTGGAACATCTTCTCGATGACGGTGTTCATCTACGCGGCGATAACGATAATCCCGACGCCCGGCAACTCCGTCGCCGCCGAGGTTTCGTTCTCGCTTGTATTCTCATCGCTGAATGGAGGTCTTCTCTTCTGGGCGATGATATTGTGGCGCGCGTTCGTTTACTACTCATGGATAATCATCGGCGTCATCGTCGTCACAGGCAACGCCATTTCAAATCATGTCAAAAAGAAAAAGCCGGTGCCGACGGACGCACCCATTAGCATCGCGCTTTTCAACGATATATTCTTCCCGTCCGTCGACGGCGTGGTAAGGACGATGGACGCATACGCCCGCGAAATGACAAAACGCGGTCACAGCGTCACCGTTTTCTGCCCGAAGAGCAAGCGGCTGAAAGAGGTGATCTATAACTACTCCGTATTTCAGGTACCGTCGGT
>JAFXWT010000090.1 GCA_017542695.1 Clostridia bacterium | reverse complement strand
TTTGCGATGCCGTTCATTGTGTCAAATCTTATACAGTCGCTTTACAACGTCGTCGACCTTGTCGTCGTCGGCTGGTTCGGCAACGATGCGAGCGTTGCCGCCGTCAACAACGGCTCACAGCTTACTTTTCTCGCCACTTGCTTTGCAATAGGTATATCAGTCGGCGCAACGGTGCTGATAGGTCAGTATCTGGGCGCGGGCGACAGGGAATCGCTCAGAAAAACGATCGGAACGCTGTTCGTAACGCTCGCGGTGCTTTCCGTCGTGGCGACGGTGCTGATGGTCGTGTTCAAAGACGCGCTGCTTCGCCTTATCGGAGTGCCCGCCGAGGCGTTTGAGGAAGCGTCGGACTATCTGTTCGTCACGGCGCTCGGAACGGTTTTCATTTTCGGATACAACGCGCTTTCCGCCGTCATGCGCGGAATGGGAGACAGCAAGCGTCCGCTGATCTTCGTGGCGATATCCTGCTTTACGAATATCGGGCTTGACCTGCTTTTCGTCGCCGTATTCAAAATGGCGGCGCTCGGCGCGGCGATCGCGACAGTTATTGCGCAAGGCGTCAGCATGATACTTTGTATAATCTATCTCGGAAGAAACGATTTCATTTTCGATTTCAAAAAACTGTCGTCGTATAAAGTCGATCTCGACAATTTCAGGATGCTCGTCAAGGTCGGTCTGCCGACGATGGTACAGCAGGTGTCGACAAACCTTTCATTCCTTTTTCTTGTCGCGCTTGCGAACGGAATGGGCGTCGCCGCTTCGTCGGCGGTCGGCATAGTCGGAAAGTTTAACGGCTTTGCGATACTTCCCGCGATCGCCGTTTCATCGGCGATATCGGCGATGTGTGCGCAAAATATCGGCGCGGATCAGACGGAGCGCGCCGTTAAAACCATGCGGACGGGCATGCTCCTCGCTTACGCGATAACGATACCCATTTTCATAATCACAAAGCTCTTTCCCTCGCAGATATTGTCGCTGTTCGGCAATAATCCCGAGATAATCGAAGAGGGAGTCCGATACATTGAGTTTTTCTCGTTCGATTACCTGCTTGTGCCGCTGTTCTTCTGTATGAACGGTATATTTATCGGCTCGGGACACACGACGTTCTCGCTGATCACAAATCTTATATGCGCGGTGCTCGTCAGAGCGCCTTCGGCGTGGTTTTTCAGCATTTACGTTGTAGGCGGGATGCGCGGACTCGGACTCGGCGCGCCGTCGTCGACGCTCGTCGCGTGCATTTTCGTCGTTATATTTTTCATTTCGGGACGCTGGAAAAAGCGCGTTATCATAAAACAAAACGGTTGATCTGATATTTCATTTTTGATTTTTCAAAAGGAGACTCTTATGCTGACCATTGAAAAGATCACAGACGCGCGTCGCGCGCTGAAAGGGCTTGCGCGACACACCGACCTCATAAAAGCGCCGCTTCTCACGAGCGACTGCCAGCTTTTCTTAAAGCCGGAAAATCTTCAATTTACCGGTTCATTCAAGCTTCGCGGCGCGGGATATAAGATATCGTGCCTCACGGACGAGGAAAAGGCGCACGGCGTCATTGCCTGCTCTGCGGGAAATCACGCGCAGGGCGTCGCTCTGTCCGCGACGAAGTGCGGAATAAAGTCGATCGTCTGTATGCCCGCGAGCGCGCCTATCATGAAGGTTGAGGCGACAAGAGCGTACGGCGCGGAAGTCGTGCTCGTGCCGGGCGTTTACGACGACGCTTACACAAAGGCCGTCGAACTTCAAAAGGAATTCGGATACACTTTCGTCCACCCGTTCAACGACGAAAACGTCATCGCCGGGCAGGGAACGATAGCGCTTGAAATACTCGACGAACTTGCCGACGCGGAGGTTATTGTCGGAGCGATAGGCGGAGGCGGACTTATGTCGGGCGTCGCGGTCGCCGCGAAGGCGGTAAATCCGAACGTCAAGGTCTACGGCGTTCAGGCCGAGGGCGCGGCGAGCATGTACGAGGCGGTAAAGCAGGGAAAGATCGTGCGCCTTCCGCAAATCAGCACGTTTGCCGACGGCATTGCCGTGAAAGAAGCGGGCAATCTCACATTTGAGCTTGTGAACAAATATCTTGACGGAATCGTCACCGTCAGCGAGGACGAGATCGCGGCGGCGATACTGACGATGCTCGAAAAGCAGAAAATGATTGCCGAGGGCGCAGGCGCCGTCGGAGTCGCGGCCGTAATGACGGGAAAGATCCCTTGCAATGGGAAA
>JAFXWT010000089.1 GCA_017542695.1 Clostridia bacterium | reverse complement strand
CCCATTATCGACTTCGCGTCGACAAGATATCTGCCGCTGGAAAGGTCGATCTCGCAATCGTATTTGCGAACGACGTCAACAAAATTTCTTACCGCCTCTATCGAGGAGAGCTTTATCGTTGCTGTTTTCACTTTGATTTCCTCCGTTTATGATTTTTTACATCTACATCATAACAGAAAGACGGCGAAATGTCAATATATCATTCAAATTTATTTACGATAAAAACGCCAGCGCGAGCGAAAAATAAAGCAGATATATCACCCACGCGGCGTATCCGATCACAGCCCACGACGCGATGCGGCTCATCTTCGCGTAAAGCGTGAATGTCACGGCGCAGAGCGCGAAAATCACGACGGCGACGAGCGCGGCGATGAAAAAACTCGCCGCCGAGTACACAAGCACGATCCACGCGCACGAGAGAACGAACACGCACGCCGTCGCGGCGATGGCGACGCTCTTCGTCCTTTGATCTCTCACGAAAGACGACATTATCGCGCCGAGCGCCGCGCCGAAAAGCGCCGCCATCAGCACAAAGACGAATATGCACCAGAACGGCGAGAGCGACAGCTTCGGCGGCGTGAATTTCCCGTAAACGGCGCTTTTGACGTTGAAGATCGCCGTCAGCACACATATCGCGGCGAACACCGCCGCCGTTATCCCGACCGCTTTTACGTCAATACACGACGTTTCGTATTTTATCTTTCGTTTCAGTTCGTTCGATACGCTTTTCACAAGACCACCCCGCGCGTTTTTTATATGGATATGCGCCGCGGCGGCGGAATATGAAAAAGCACATTCTCACATAGGGAAAAGCGATCAAAAAGCCGCTCGAAGCGCGGCTTTTTCCTGTTTTATACAAATGTATATCAATTCATTCCCCTTTGGTATCGCCGCAAGTAAACTCCCTCGACATTGCTTTTTTCACTCCCGCGAGATACAGCCCGCGTATCACGAGCGCGACAGTGTCGCACAAAGCGAAGATCACCGCCATCACAAACGCCGCGCCGCCCGTCGTCTTGATCCCCGACGCGAAAATTATCGAAATGACGAACGATGCCGTGGCAAGCACGACGTGAATGACGCCCTTGATCGCTTCCGACGGAATGAATTTTATTTTGAGCACAAGTCCGCACAGCGACATGAGCGCGGCAAAAAGCAACGCCACGCCGAAGAAATCGGGCGAAAACGACCTGCCGTAGCCCGATGCGTAAACATTGAAAATGAGCACTGTCGCGGTAAAAAACACGCCCGCGCGACCGCATAGCGCCGCCAGAGAATCGACGATCTTCTTGAATTTTAACATTTTTACCTCCGTTTGACCGACGCCGAAGCGCCGAAAAAATTTTTTATCGTAAACTATTGACATCCGCTCCCGATTATGATATCATAATGATATCATCACAAGGAGGAACACTGCATGGCATTCAACTGGGGTTCGTTCTGGCGCATCAAACGCGACACGGAGAACGACGTAAACTACAAGGACTCGAATATCTCCGACGGAAGACGGCGATATTTCGATATCTTCGTTATGCTTTATTCCATCGCGTTCTTCTTTCCGTACGCACTGCTCGTCGGCGTAATGTACTGGGCTGTCTACAGCATATCGAAATTCTGGTTTTTCGTGTTCACCGCCGTGCTTTTCTATGTTCTGTTCGTGCATAACTTCGTAAGATTCGTCTCAAAGCGGCACAAAGCGGTCAGATATTTCAAAAAACTCGATCCGCGCGCGAAAGTCACGTGGTTCGGCAGTCCGTATAAACACCTGCGCCGCCCGTCCGGAAAAGCGGATATAAAAGTCGAAACGACGAACTACGTCTTTTACATAATGCTCTTCCCCGCTCCGAAAAAGAATATGCACATCATGTTCTCAAATGGCAAGGTTTCATACATCACTCGGATAAATCAAAGCAACAAATTCATGCAGATATTCAATATCAAAAAGAAAGTCCGCACCGTGCCGCTCGTGTTCGACATCGCACCTGATCCGTTCTGCGAAAAGCACGTATACAAGATGATCATCCTCAGCCCGACTCCGCGCGAAGTTTTCGTCCCGTATAAAAACGAGATGGGCGGCGTCGGCGGCATGGCGGGAGACGTCGGAATCCACAACATTGCGAGCGCCGACCGCCTCATTGAGCGCGACATAAACTCCGAATCGCAGTTCTATTGATTTGATAAAAATCATCGGATCCGATATTTATACATTTGTATAAATATCGGATCTTTCAGCAATAGTGCGGATTTTAAGCATTGAGATGCTTGTCGAGAAATTCCGTGACGGCGGCGCGGCAGCGCGGCATGTCCTTGACGTAGGAACGCGCGTGAGCGGCTCCCGGGACGGAGATGAACGTGACCTCGCAGTTCTTCGCCGCCGCGATGTTCTGCTCGCTCATGCAGTGCGGAACGAACGTGTCCGCCTCGCCGTGAACGATGAGGAGCGGCAGCTTGTTATTCGCAAGCGCGTCCTCGGCGGAATAGTTCGCGTCATATTTGGCGAAAATTTTGATAACGAGCGTCATCAGCGCCATAAACGGCTCGGGCGGCAGGTGGAAGACGTCTTTCATTACGCTAGCGAATATTTTTCTCGGCGATGTGAAGCCGCAGTCGGCGATGACGCCGCGGACGTTATCGGGCAGCTCGAGCCCCGTCGTCATGAGCACCGTCGCCGCGCCCATCGAAACGCCCTGCAAAAACAGCGGTTCGTTCGGATAGCGCCTGTTGATCTCGTCGATCCACGCGCGACAGTCGTACCTTTCGAGCACTCCCATGCCTATGTATTTGCCCTCGCTTTCAAGGCACGCGCGCTGGTCGATGATGAGCAGGCGGTAGCCCTTGTTATAGATGAACTCCGCGTAATCGGCGAAGTCGTTGTATCCCGACGAGCGATATCCGTGGCACATGATAATCGTCGCCTTCGGGTTTTCGGGTGTGATCAGGCGCGCGTGAAGGCGCAGATTGTCAAAACTCTTGATGTAAATGTCCTCCGCTTTCGCGTCGCGTATCCATTCGGAGCCGTGAATGACGGTTTCAAGGAATTCGGGTTCGATGTATTTTTCGGCGTGCTCCCTGTTGTAATAAAAATTTTCGCGCTTATCATCTCGAACGATGCCGTTGTTAAAGAAATAAACGACGGCGGCGGTGAGTGCGATTAGCAAAAAAGCAACGATTCCGACGGCTGTCCAAAGTATCCACATAAAATGCTCCTTAAAAGTATTTGTATTGTATATATTATAACAAAGACTGTCCCATTTTGCAAGTTTTTTGTGCATGAATGGCGATTTTAAGAAAATAATCATAAAAAAATAAAAAAAGGTTGACAAAAAAACAAAGTTGTGCTATTATAGATAAGCAAAATTTCAAATGCCCCATTAGCTCAGTAGGTAGAGCACATGACTTTTAATCATGGTGTCCGGAGTTCGACTCTCCGATGGAGCACCAACAAAAAAACGCCTTTTGTCTACTGACAAAAGGCGTTTTTTTGAATGATGTTTGCCCTGTCGGGCAAATGATGCAGCCTTCGGCAGTGATGTCGCTTCGCTAATGATGTGTGCCTGCGGGCACATAGGGCAAACATCGCATCATTGCGGCACGAAGTGACGCAACATCATTTCGGAGCGCAAGCGGAGATACATCATCAGCCGCCCGTGGCGGCGACATCATTGACATTTAATCATTTCGGACTTATATTTGATATAGTCAACAGAAAGGACTTCTCGATATGAATGAGGATAAACTTATGTGTCCTGAACAATTATGCAACAAATACGGGATAACCTCCGTCACGCCTCTTCTAAAAGGATGGTCAAGAGATAAAAAATACATACTTGAAAGCAGTGGCGGAGAAAGATACGTTCTTCGGTTATCGGATAACGATTTATATGAAAAAAAGAAGAATCAATTCGAGCTTCTTAAAAAGATCAAATTTCTCGGACTTAACTGCTCCCAACCTTTCGAATTTGGCGTTACTTCAGACGGTACTGTTTATATACTTTTGTCTTATTTGGAAGGCGAAGATGGGGAAACTGCAGTGTTGGATATGACCGACGAAGAAGCGTACCGACTCGGCATCGAAGCCGGGAATTGTCTTCGCAAACTACATTCTGTCGATATACCGCCGCAGAAACTTACATGGTGGGATCGCTATTTAGAAAAAATGCCGAGAAAGATCGCCGCACTGAATGCCTGCGAATATAAGCTGCCGATGCAGGATATGATTTTGGATTATTACGAAACGCATTACGGAATTATGAAGGACCGCCCGCTCGTATTATGCCACGGCGATTATCACCTCGGGAATATGATAGTCAATAACGGAAAGATTGGGATCATTGACTTCGACAAAAACGGCGTCTCTGATCCTTATGACGAGTTCAAACCGTTTTGCTGGAACGTTATGGTCAGCGAGTATTTTGAAACGGGACTTATAAACGGGTATTTCAATAACAGTGTTCCGGAAGATTTCTGGATAGTGCTGAAATTCTATACCGCCGAAAGCCTAATCTCGCATCTGCCGTGGTCCGTAAAATTCGGGCAGCAGGAGATTAAGACTGCGCTTGAAGTGACCGATAAT
>JAFXWT010000008.1 GCA_017542695.1 Clostridia bacterium | reverse complement strand
TTTCACCGAGAAATGATTGAATCGGATCGAGAACAAGCATTTTGGCGTTTGCTTCAATCACTGCCTTCTTCAGATCGTCGTCAAGAGAAACATTGCCTTTCTCTTTGGTTATAAAGCAGATTTTTGAACAATCCGCTCCGTGTCTTTCAAGTCGCGGTTTGATTGTGTCTTCATTGTCATCTTCGGTGTTTTGATATATCGCATTTCCGCGTATTACCGTGTCGGAACAAGGGAGTTTCTCTCCGTTAGAAAGAATAGAAAGGATACTGAGGATAAACGTCGTTTTCCCCTCACCGGGATCACCCTGAACGATTGTAATCTTCCCGAATGGGATATACGGATACCAAAGCCAGTTGATGTTTCTTGAAACAACATCTTTGTAATAGGTCAAAGAAACATCTCTCACGACAGTATCCTCCTCGACAGTTTTAACTTCAGATATTTTATCATTTTCGACGTCTCTTGGATAGGCAATTACTCACCCCAAAAAAGCAAATATCAAAGCAAAAAGTGCATTTTTTTACCCCTGTGCGGGATGATTGCAGTTTGGTGTTAATCGGCCCCGTCAGGAGGTTAAGATGAAAAGTCAATTTAACGATGAAGAGGTCATTCTGGATATATGCAACACCATCGACTGTCTGAGAGTAAAAAACGGGCAGTCAATCGTCGGGCTGGCAAACAGTGCCGGTGTGTCCGTCCACACGCTGAAACACATTCTCGGAAAGAGAACGTGTCCGTCTTTAACAACGTTGCTTCGTCTCTGTGAGGCTTTGCACGTTCGGTTCTGGCAGTTTTTTCTTCTGACAGAGTTTGCAGACGAAAAAATGCCTCATAAGGAGTACGAACTCCTTTCCCGGTTTGAAAAACTGGAACCAAAGTATAAGGAACTGATTATTTTCATAGTCAGCTACCTTGCCGATTAAATAAAGAAAAAGGGCCGGTTAACACACCAACCCTTTATCTCAAAAATCTGAATTGAGTTACTTGTCCGCTAGGCAGAATGTCGCGTAAAGCGGTATTGATTTGATATTGTTTTCAAATCCGAAATTCTTTTCAGAAATCCTGATAGACCACGCCGGACTGAAAAGCCGGATATAATCGTTCAAACTCTCCGATTTTACATTATCTCCGCTCTTGACTTCAACGGGGATAAGTTTCCCGCCGATAGTCAATATAAAGTCAACTTCTTTCGTTCCTTTATCGTTTCTCCAGAAGTAAGGCTTGAAGCCGGATCGGACAAGCTGAATATGAACGAAGTTCTCGGTCATGCCTCCCTTAAAGTCCGCAAGTTCGGTATCCATGTAGAATACGTCTTCCGCGCTTATCTCCTTTTGAGCACAAAGCAGACCCATATCGGAGAGGTAAACCTTGAAGTCGTCAATGTCCCTGTAATTCTCCAGCGGTTTAGCTATTTGTTCAACGCGGAAAATGCGGTGAATAAGGTTCGCCGCGTTAAGCCATTCAATAGCGTTCTCGAACTCGGCGGCTCTGCCGCCTTTCTTTATGAGCTTATACTGAAATCTTGTATTCTTTTTTGAAAGCTGTACGGCGATGGTCCCGTAGGTAAGGCGTGTTTTCTTGATTTCGTTCGCATTGTCCTGATACTTGCTCATATCGTCAAGATAATCCATGCCGATAGTTTCAAGAATGTGACGGATCTGAACGTAATCTTTGGTGTCGATAAACCGTGCCACAGCTTCCGGCATACCGCCGACTACAAGATACTGCCTATAAAGATCCAATCCTATGTCATGCAATGCGACGGGCATAGGGGTATTGTTTTCATAACAGGTACGGATTCTTTCAACAAGATCCGACTGTCCTAAAGCAATAAAGAACTCCTCAAGATCCATCGGATACATCGTATAGCGATCAACCTTGCCGACAGGAAACGCATACTTCTCGCGGTTGACCGCGACGCCAAGCAAGCTGCCAGCTGCGATGATATGGTACTCCGGTGCTTCCTCACAAAAATACTTGAGCGAAGTCAA
>JAFXWT010000088.1 GCA_017542695.1 Clostridia bacterium | reverse complement strand
CTCATAGAGCCGGGCGACGCCGCTGAAGAACGTATGATCTTCAAAAAACGATTTCTGACCTTTCGATACGACGAGCTCGCTCGCGCTGCCGAAAACACAAAAAAACGTGTGTACCAGCACCGAAGCGAACAAGATCGACAGGATCGAGAATATTACGTGCTGCGCGATCTTCCGGTCGGCATAATCGCGTTTGAAGCGGAGCGCTCCGACAAGGAGGAACAGCGGTATCATCAAGGCGGTTCCGCCGACGATCCCGAGGAAAAATCTGCCTATGCCGCCGCCGACAGAACCGACTATCTGCGTGTTCGGACTGCCGGAGAATATGAGGCAAAGCACAAAGAATATCGCTGCGACAAAAAGCACCGCCGTCGTTATCTGAACGGAAAGACCCGACGAGTCGCGCGGCGCTTTTTCACGGGCGGAGCGCTCCGTGCGCGGCTGTTCACGCTGTTCCGCGCGCTCTGTGCGCGGTCTTTCCGCGCGTGATTTTTCGGCGCGGGCGCGTTTTTCTTTTTTATCATTGATATCGTATTCGTAATCGTAGTCGTAATCGAATTTTATCTCTTCCGAGTTTGTCTTTTTTCTCGCCATTTTTACGTCCTTTCATTTTATTCATCCGAGGACCGTGACAAGTCCCGAAATGATGCAATATATCCCGAAAAAATTGAAATTCTTCTTTTTTGCCGCGCGCTTTATCAGCTTTATTGCGAAAAAGCCGACGACTGCCGCCGTTATGAATCCCGCGACGGCGGGCGGAATATCAGCGCCGACGCCGCCCTTTATCATATCCGGCACACCCGACACGTTTGCGCCGATTATCGCGGGTATCGACATCAGAAACGAAAATCTGACCGCTTCCTCGCGCGAAAGTCCGAAAACACACCCGCCTGTGATGGTCGCACCCGAGCGCGACAGCCCCGGCAGGCAGGCGAGGAGCTGAAACGTTCCGACTCCGAGCGCGCCCTTTGCGCCGAGCGACGATATCTCTTTGCCGCGCGCCTTGACAAGACCGCCCAAAATCAGCATCACGCCGTTTAATATCAGCATCGTGCCGACAAATTTCGGATAGGAAGAGAGCGCCTCGACCTTGTCTTTTATCAGCGCGGCGACGGCGAGCGGAACGGTTGCGGCAATGATGAGTATCGCAGTTTTTTCGTCCGACGAAGCGTCGCGCCATTTGAAACCGCCGCGAAATATTTTTCCGACAGCGGAAAAGAACGCGCATATAATCGCCCAAACGTCGCGCCTGTAAGAAACGACGACGGCGACGAGCGTCCCGAGGTGCAGCAGCACGTCAAATCCGAGCTCCGCGTCCCCGAATCCGCCTCCGAAAAGGGTGTGAAACAGCGCGAGATGACCCGAACTCGAAACGGGGAGAAATTCGCACGCGCCCTGCAAAGCGCCGCAAAGTATCGCGTAAAGTATGCTCAATTCGCACCTCCGTGCCATAAGAACGCATACTTTCGCAGTATAACAGTATGATTATAGCACAAAATAATATAAATTACAACCGATTTTGAAAAATCGGCGGTTTTATTTATATGTATATGCGCTCGAGCAAAAGATATTCTCCCGGCGCACACGTTCGCGCGGCGCGAAAAATGACGCGGAGCGTACTTTTCCCGCTTCTGCAAGAAAAGAAGAAAACATCTTGCAAAACTCCGCGCTTTGTGATATACTTATGCTGTTAAAATATCACCATTAACCCGAAAGGATAAGGTATGAAACCGAAAATTCTGATAATATCGCTTGTCGTCGCGTTCATTCTGGCGCTTTGCGCCGTCGGCGCCATGGCGGCTGACGAAGTGAAAACGAGCGGCAACGGTCTGTTCCAGTACACCGTTCACGACGGCAACAAGGCGACGATCACAAAATATCTCGGAGAGGAAACGACCGTCACCGTCAACAAGATCGACGGAAGATACACCGTTGATTCGATCGGATACGCGGCATTCGCCGAAAACACGAAAATACAGTCGGTGAACATCTATGCCACGGTGACGAGCATAGGAGAAAGCGCGTTTGAGGCGTGCACGTCGCTCAAAACCGTGACATTCCGCACGGGCTCGGCGCTCAGCGAAATAGGCGAATACGCTTTTTACGACTGCGATGCGCTTTCCGAGTTTGAATTCACCGAAAAGCTCGTGTCAATCGGCTACGGCGCGTTCCGGAACTGCTCGAAGCTGACGTATGATCTTTCGACCGCCGCGTCGCTCGAAACGATAGGCGAATACGCCTTTTCGTCGTGCGGCAACTCGGCGTCGAGCTTCACCGTTACGATCCCGTCGAAAGTCAGAACCGTCGGCTACGGCGCGTTTTACGGATGTTCCGCCGTCAGCGGATTTGCCGTCGCGCCCGGCAACGGCGCGTTCTCCGCGTCCGACGGAGTGCTGATGAATCATGACGGCTCGGAGATTATCATTTATCCGATGTCGAAAACCGCGAAGAGCTTTTCCGTTCCATCGGGCGTGAAAAAGATCGGCGACGGCGCGTTTGCCGGCGTCACTTCGCTTGAAACGCTCGATATTCCCGACGGAGTGACCGAGATAGGCGGCGGCGCGTTCTACAACGCGGCGGCGCTGAAAAAGATCGACCTCCCGTCGTCGCTCAAAGCGATAGGCGGCTATACATTCCTCGGGTGCTCGTCTCTCGAAAAGATCGAAATTCCGAGCGCCGATATCTCCCTCGGCGTTTATCTGTTCCGTACCTGCACGTCTCTGAAAGAGGCAACGCTCCCCGAGGGGATGACGGAGATCCCGACGGGAATGTTCGACTCATGCTCCGCCCTTACCGATATAATAATACCGTCTACAGTCACAAAGATAGGTCAGTACGCGTTCAACTACTGCCGCGCGCTGAAAGAGATAGAGATACCCTCGTCGGTCGTGACTATCGGAGATTATGCGTTCCGCTACTGCACGTCGCTCCTTTCGTTCTCGGCTCCGAACGCGGAAAAGATCGGCAAGTTCGCCCTTCAGAACTGCTCGGTGCTCCGCAGCGCCGACATTTCGGGAGCAGATGAGATACCCGCTTACATTTTCGAGGGCTGCGCCGTTCTCTCCGACGTGAAACTCCCCGCAAATTACACCAAGATCGGCAACTACGCATTCCGCGGATGCGAGATGATAAGCTCGATCACGGTTCCGTCCTCGTGTAAGTCGATAGGCGATTTCGCGTTCAGCAAATGCACGGCGCTGACGAATATGACGATACCCGCGAGCGTTGAAAAAATCTGCGCCGCGCTCTTTGCGGAATCGGGCGTTACGAAGGTCGTTTTAGAGTGTGCCGTCAAAAAAATACCGCAAAACACATTCGGCGAATGTATGCACCTTGCCTCAGTCGAATTTCCCGCAAGCGTCAAAGAGATAGGCGCTTCCGCGTTTGCGGGCTGTGTGAACCTCGTTTCCCTCCCTCATGACAACTACGAACACATCGGCGCGTGCGCCTTTTACGGCTGCCGCCGCCTTGAAAAAATATACGTCGGAACGCTTGACAACTCCATTCAGTACGGTACGTATTTCGGATGCAACTCGCTCACCGACGTCGTGATACCCGAAAACATAACCGATATCGGTGCGCTCGCGTTCGGCACGTCGTCACAGCTCAAAAGCGTGACGATGAAGAACGTCCGCGCGATCGAGGCAAACGCGTTCTCCGAATGTCCTCTCCTCTCCGAAGTCAAGATCGAAGGAGAGCTTAATTTCATCGGAGCGTCGGCGTTCTCATCGTGCTCAAAGCTCACGTCGCTGAATCTGCCGAAGAGCATTTCGTTCGTCGGTGAAAACGCCTTCCGGTCGACAGGATGGGAGAGAAACCAAAAGGATGATTTTCTGATCGTCGGAGACGGAGTATTCTACAAATACAATGGCAGCGCTACTGTCATCGTATTCCCCGAAAACACAAAGAGGATATCGAAAAATCGCCTTTCCGGAGTCGAAAAGATAGAAACGGTGATCATACCCGACAGCGTGAAATACATCGCAAAATACGCGTTCTCCATACTCGCTAAAAGCACGTCGTCAACAGGTCAGTCGTCAACGTACTACTCGCTCCGCCAGGTAAAGATCAAGGGCAAGAGCGGCACGTATGCCGAACATTTCGCAAATCACGCGTACTATACTTTTGAAGCGTATTGATCGAATAAAATACAAAAAACGCAGGAAATACCTGCGTTTTTTGTGTTTATATGCTTTCCCTGACGGAGAAGGATCATTTTCCCTTGACAAACAGCGCGACGCTCTTTTTCGGAATGGTAACGTTGCCCGAATTATAATTGCCCGCGCGCGTTGTCAAGATGCGAAAAATCGCTCGTCTTTGACATAAACCATTGATTTTTTCTTTTCTTTGCGGTATAATCTTCATATAAAATATAAAAAGTTTGCGGAGGATAATAATGTTAAAATTCATATATAAAAACGCGGGGAAAACGACGAGCAGACCGGAAGTGCCCGTAATGTCGCGCTTCGTTTCACCGTGGGACACAAGCGGCTGGTACAGCGTGCTGCCCGATTTTGACGTCGGGAGCCGCGTCTACTCGAACACGGAAGATACCGTCGCGTCGTGTCCTCAAAAATATCGCGGCGCGGAATACATCATGACGTTCAACTCGAACGCCGAGGGCTTTGACGACAAGCAGGAGGTCGACTTTTACGTCGAGCGCGATGCCGTTGTTTCCGTTTGTCTCGACGCGGGCGCTCCGCTTCCCGAATGGGCGACGGAATACAAAAGAACGGGCGACGAGGTAACTCTTTCATCCGGCGCGAAATACGTGATTATCGAAAAGGGGTTCAAGTCGGGCGAGCAGGTGCACATACCGGGGCTCGTCGGCAACGGAAATCACTTTTTCGTTCTGGCACAAGCGAAAAAAGCGCATGAAAACGCCCCTCTCGCATCCGCTGAAGCGCCGAAAAAACGACTCGGCACTTACAAAAAGAAAACGTACAAAAGCTACGTCAACGAGGTGTTCAACTTTGCCGATTCGCTTGGCGCGTTCGATGTTTCGGAAAACGTGACGCTTGAAAAAGACCGTGCTGACGCACGCAATATGTTCGTTAAGATAAGCGGGCGCGGCCGCCTCGAGAAGCGGCTCGACGGCGCGGGCGATCGCATCGTGTGCTCCGCGGAGGTCACTCCGGTCGGCGACGGCGGCATTTACGCCGTGTGCGCATTCGTCAGTGAGAAAAACGAGAATGTCTGTGGCGTGTTCATCGACGGCGGCAAGATAAAAGCCGTCACCTCGACCGTTTCGGAAACGCTTGAAACGATCGCCTACGGCGAGAAATATTTCGTCAAAGTCATATATGACAGCGAGCGCGGGGAGTGCGACGTATGGCTGAACAGCCGCCGCGCCGCGCGCGGCATCCCGATCAAAAACAAAGCGACGCACGTCGGATTTTACGCAACGGACGGCGAAATTCACATTGACAATCTCAAAATATACGACGACACGGAGGTCTTTGTCGCCGACGAGAGCGGCGCGACGCTCGACGAGGAACACTTCATATTGTCCGAAAACGCGGCGCTTTCTCGCCGCCCTGTCCCGATGAAGTCGCGCCCTTCGATGACGCTCTCGTCGCGCGGCGGCGACGCTTCGGCGGTCTATCCGTTCTCGAAAATTTCGTGCGTCGGCTCGGTCGAAACGAAAGTCCGCCCGTCCGACAGGAACATCGCAAAGATATCGCTGATGTCGTCGGGCGGCGAGGCGGCGTCTGTCGCGCTTTACATGAATTCGCTGTTCGTATCGAGCGGCGATGAATGGAAACAGGTCTACGCGGGGGAAACTGACTGGGCTTATTATCCGACAAATAATTTCTTCTATATTAAACTCACATTCGACACTGAACGCGGCACCTACGACGTGTGGGTCGACGGCGCTTGCCGCGCGAGAGGAATGAAAATGAAAGCCGCGCGCGATATATGCGGAGTCGGCTATACCGTCGGCGGCAAGACGAAGCTATATATCGGCAAGATACGAGTTTACGACGACGCGGACCTCTGTCGCGGAGTGATACCGGCGGGTCGTGTGTTCGACGTAACGAAAGCACCGTATAACGCCAAAGGCGACGGCAAAACGCTCGACACGGCGGCAATTCAGGCGGCGCTCGACGACGCGGCGTACACGGGCGGCACGGTGCTGATAAAAGGCGGCACGTTCCTTTCGGGCGAGCTGATGCTCCGCACGGACGAAACGGTGTTCGTCGCGCCCGACGCGACGATACTCGGCACGCAGGATCACGGCGAGTATCCGCTCGTCGAGCCGCGCACTTCCCTTTGCGCGCACCGTCAGCTCGGGCGCGGACTGCTCTACGGCGAGAACATATCGAATATCACGGTGACAGGCGGCGGAATGCTCGACGGAAACGGGCGGTACCGCTTCAAGATGAACGACCCCGTAAACGATCACCGTGCTCTCGACGCGCGCCCCGATATCGTTTACATCACTTATTCAAACAATATAACAGTCGAAAACATCAATTTCAAGAGCAGCGCGTTCTGGACGGTCGTCCCGCTTTCGAGCGGGAACGTCACGCTGAAAAATCTCAATCTCGACTGTATGAACACCCCGAACCGCGACGGCATCGACCCCGTTGACTGCCACGACATGACTGTCGAAAACTGCTGCGTTATGGCGGGCGACGACGGGCTATGCTTCAAGTCGTCAGACCCCGTCGGATGCTACAACATCGACGTGCGCGACATGATGATACAATCGCTTGCGAGCGGTATCAAATTCGGCACGGACACGTATTATTGCCTGATGAACGCGCGGATAGCCGACTGCACCGTCAAAAATGTCAACCGCTGCGGTGTGTCGCTCGAGACAGTCGACGGCGCGCTTGTCAAGGGCATTACGTTCGAGCGCATCGACATGACGGACGTCGGCGCGCCCGTATACATCACGGTCGGAGCGAGAAATCGCCTGCCGCGCGGGATCGACAAAGTCAGATCGAGCCGCATTGACGGCGTGCTTTTTTGCGACATTGTATTCGAGGACGCGTACCCGTTCAGCTACACGAAAGACATCCGCGAGGTGATCGCGTGCGGGCAGAGCGAAACGCAGATGATCGAGAACGTCACGTTCGAGAATTGCCGCTTTGAGCTTTCGGGCGGGTTTGACCATATTCCCGAACGCCCGACGCCGATCGACGCGAAATATCCCGAATACGACAGGCACGGACTTTCGGCGGGACACGCGTTCACGGTGAGATTCGCAAAGAATTTCAAGATCAGAAACTGCAAAGTTAAGCTGAAAAGCCCCGACGTGCGTCCGTTTGTCGCGTTCTTCGACACGGATGAGCAAATATAAATTTTTCGTAAATTTTGCGCTTTTTCTCTTGAAAAAGTCAAAAAGCGCGGTAAAATAGAATTATCACTTTCAAGGAGAAAAAAGTTGGATAATCAGAACAACATCGAAGAGCCGAAAAAGAAAAAAGGACCGCTGTTCTTCCGATGGCTGACGCGCGACGGAAAGGGCGTAGACAAGGACGACACGATCAAGATTGACGACTACAACGCCAAAAATTTCTTTAAGCTCTTCGGCAGACGCATAAAGTACATCATAAATATCAACTGGCTCTACATTTTCGGCAATTTCCCGCTGCTGACGCTGCTGCTCGCAATTTCGGGCAATTTCAGCCACGCGGCGACGGCGCCGCAAAGTCAGTTTTACCCTGTCGTGTACGGCATACAGACTATCACGGGCACGACTCCGTCGCTGATGAACATGATCGGCGTTCACGGAGTTATGGGAACGGCGACGGCATATTCGTGGATCGACTACGTGCTGTTTGGCATATCGGCGCTGCTGCTCGTCACGTTCGGACTTGTGAACACGGGGTGCGCGTATCTGATGAAAAATCTCGTACGCGGCGAGCATCTTTTCCTGTGGGATGATTTCAAGTCGGCGATAAAGCAGAACATAAAGCAGGGACTTGCGATCGGCATATTTGACACGGTCGTCCTCGGGCTTTCGGTGTACTCGATATATTTCTACATCGTGAATTATCAGACGTATTACATTCTCTTCTTTGCGTCGCTCATTATGATGATGCTCTACCTGTTCATGCGCTTTTACATGTACACGATGCTCGTCACGTTTGAGCTTTCCGTGTGGAAGATAATCAAAAACTCTTTCCTCTTCGCGATGATCGGTCTGGGCAAAAACTTTATGGCCTTGCTGTGCGTACTGCTCGTGATCGGCGTGACGTTCATGCTTTCGACTCTGTTTATGCCGATAGGAATAATCATTTTGTTTATGTTCCTCATTT
>JAFXWT010000087.1 GCA_017542695.1 Clostridia bacterium | reverse complement strand
ACTGTCGGCAGAAATTTGCACTTTTCTATCGAATAAATAGACTGGCGCGATACTCCGACTGCCGCCGCGAGCTGTTGCTGTTTGATCTTGTTTTGTTTTCTGAGCACAACGATGTTATTTTTCATTTTTCCTCCAATACGTAAATTATGCTTTACTGTAATGATACCACAAATCGGCATTGTTGTCAATACTTAATATAAAAACAACTCTGCGGCGATGATGGCCGCAGAGATATCCCCTTCGGAAAACATTGATTTTTATCCGCTGTTTTATTCTTTTCTTTCATCGGTCGCGTTTTCTTCCCCGCCGGAGTTTTCAACGCGCTTCGGCATTCCGTTTTCGTCGTAATCAAACTCGTCGAACGCCGAGATCTGCTGCGGCGCTTCATTTTGCGGCACACTGACGGTATTTGTCTTTTTGAACGATCTGACAACAAATCCGCCCGCTCCGATAATAGCGAGAAAGAGTCCTAACGCGAGGTCTTTGAAATAAGCGCCGGCGACATCAGGATCGGCGAGAAAATCGGGACCGAGCGTAAAGCATTCAAAGATGCTCGGCACTCGCACGACTTCTCCCTTTTCATACCAGCTGTTGAACGCATCGTGAATATCAATCGTCAGGCACATGTACCAGCCGAGGACGAGTGACAGCAACGCCGCGATAACGGCGATTATTATTCCTTTTTTCGAGCTTTTTCCGCCGAAAATAGTGTATCCGAATATGGCAGCGACGACGCCGATAAAACCCGATATCCCGGCGAAAAATCCGGCGTAATAAAGCCCTATCCACATGAGACCGCCCGCGAGCGAAAAAAGGACGGCGCCGATTATGCCAAGAGGAACGTTTTCTTTTCTGCCCGGATCATCTCTTTTTTTCAGTATTTTTTCAAAAATGTTTTCCATGATACGTCCTTTCTCCGTATATGTGCGTCAAACACGGTGCGAGTTTATTCAATGGTAAGTATATCAGAAAAACCCGTGACCTCGAATATCTCCATTATCGTTTCGTTGACATGTATGAGCTTCATTTCACCCTGTTTGTTCATCTTTTTCTGCGCGGAAAGCAAGACGCGCAATCCCGCGGAAGATACATAGTCGAGCTTTATCAGATCGAATGTGAGCGCGGTAACTCCCTCGAGAGATTCATTGAGCTCTTTTTCAAGCTCAGGCGCGGTCATTGTGTCGAGTCTGCCTGCGACGACGACTGTAAGTTCCGATCCGTTCTGCGTTTTTGTGATAGTCATAATGTTTCCCTCTTTCAAAACGATATATTTGAATACGGCGATCGCCGCTTTTTAACTTTATACTTTAATTGTCATAATTATATCATATTCTTTCAAATTTTTCAATACCGAATGAAACGAATTTACACTTTCTGTTTCTTAATTTTTGTAATTCGTATTTTTTGATGAAAAATGTCGAAAAATATTGACATTTTTGTTTGAAAACTATATACTTATTATAACATCCCACTTTTTCAATGGAGGTTCTTTATGAACAGAGCAGAACTCAAACAACAGGCAAAAGCCGGTCTTAAAGGTAATCTCGGCTATGCCATTCTCGCAATCCTCATCGAATCCGCAATCCTCGGCGTAGCATCGTTCACCGCTGTCGGAACACTGATCCTTACCGGACCTCTCTCGGTCGGTATTTGCATCTTTTTCACTTCGGTAGCGAAAGGCGAAAAAGCTGATCTCGGAAGCGTGTTCGGCGGATTCTCGAACTTCGGCAACGCTTGCGTGACAGGTATTATCGAAAGCATTTTCCTTTTACTGTGGAACCTTATCCCCGTTGTCGGAATTATCAAAGCTTATTCGTACTCGATGACGTTCTTCATTCAGAAAGATCATCCCGAAATGACGAAGACAGAAGCTATCACGGCGTCACGACAGATGATGAAAGGTCACAAATGGGAACTCTTCGTTCTCGAACTTTCATTTATCGGTTGGATCCTCCTCTCTTGCCTTACATTCGGAATTCTTCTGATCGTTTACGTCGGACCGTATATGTCCGCAACGAAAGCCGCTTACTACGAGAAACTCAAAGCAGAGCAGGCATAATTATTTTGAATACACAAAAACCGTCCGGCAAAGCCGAACGGTTTTTTGTTTTTCAGGGTATCATTCGTTGTCGCAGAGCATCAGGATGCCGGAGATAAGGTTTACGAACAGAAGAGTGCAAACCTTGAGCCCCAAGCTGACGGGGCGACCGTTTTTAATGCTGTTGTAATAACTGATCGTCATCGGAATGCACCACGCGAGAGGAATAAGCATCCAACCGATGGAAACTGTCGAGATGATCATAAGGATGAATGCCGCAAGCTGAAGTCCCGTGAATTTCTTTTCGCCGTTTGCGACCTCAGCCGTTTTCTGGCCGTCGACGGCACAACCGCATTTCGGGCAAATGACCGCGGCGTCGTCAAGTTGATTTCCGCAATGTGTGCAGTATTTCATAGTTTACCTCCGAAAAATTTTTGTCGGTAAAATTATATCATGATGATGCGGAATTGTCAAGCAAAATGTCATTTTAAGGCGGAAAATGTCGTTTTCAGTTCTTTTGATTTTATCGAAATGCGATAAAGCGTCGTTACTCTCCATTCGCGGCTCATCTTTTCCGATCCGGAAATGTCGATCTCGTCGACCGAGACGCTCTCCGCGCCCTCGAACGTCGCGCGAACGCCGCCGATAACGGCGGAGCTTTCCGAGACGTCGGGCTTTTCGCACGTCATATAGTGGAAAATGCAGTCGCCGTCCGAGTCGATCTTGTCACTGACAACGACGCTGCCCGCGTCGACGTTCACCGTACGGAGCGCGAGCCACGCGCCGCTGTCGGCTGGGTATGCGCCGGCGTAGCTCACAGTCGCCGAATTTTCATCGCACTCAAAGCCGTTCGATGCGAATTCGCGCCCCGCCTCCTGCATCGCGCCGTTTATTTCGGGGAGGTTGTGATACGACGATTGGTTCGTCCATATCTTGTAGCGGTTTTCGTTGAACGTGTCCTTCGAGTATTCGAGATTGCCGACGTCGATAAGTATCGGCTTGTTTAAGTGATACAGCATTATGTTTCCGACGTCGTTGTGGTTGTGGCTCTCCCTGTTGTGCCCACCCTTGACGAAGACGGTGAAATCGCCCTGTCTGATGACTGCGACCTGCATATCGCGGTAGAACGCGCACGGCTCGGGCTGCAAGAACTCATCGCCCTCGGCGGTATCGAACACGTTTTTGATCACTCTGTACGGGAAGAAGTAGTTGATCCACTTCGCGTTTGAGGCAAAGTCGTTCTGCTCTCTCATTTTTCTGCCGAATTCCATAAGCACACCGTCGCAAAGTCTGCGTCCCATCCTGCTGACCATGTCGCCGTCGACGGTCATGCGCGGCGGGCAGTCCGCAAAGTTCATGAACAGCCCGTCCGACGGATCGACGCACATATCGGCGATAAAGCGGCACGATTTTTTAAGAAAAGGCGCGCCCATCACGTCGATCTTTGAGCCCGTATAGTCGTATATGATCTCCGACGCGTCGAACAAAGTTCCGATCGCCGCGCCCCAATAGCTCGGGCCCTCGTTGCAGCCGCAGTCGTCGCCGTAAATGCCGACGAAGCGGTCGAGGTAATCCATCGAACGCGAAAGCACGGATAGACGGCGGTTCGGTTTATCGACGATGATCGCTCCGCACGTGAGCACGTTGCTCACTATCCACGGCGTCCAGTTGTTGATGAACGCATACATCCAGCGCATCTCGTAAGTCAGGAACGGAGTGATTATGCGGCGGTCGATCTCGTATTTCAGCCGCTCGGTCAAAATGCCGCCCGTGACGGCGTCCATCTTTTCGCCGAGGTATTTGTACGTCATCGAAAGCAGCGCGCCCGTAGCGCCCGAGAAAAGATCGACCTCGGGAATGTCGTCGTAAGCGTCGAACAGCGGTCGACCGCCGTAAACGTACCCGCGACTGACGTTGTGCGCCGGAATGACCCATGTCGTCTCCTCGCAGATCGCCCACGTTATGTCTATCGCTTTTCGGATATACCTGTCGTCGTCGGTGTAGAGCGTTCCGAGTATAAGCGCCATCAAAGCGCGGCGGCGCGCGTGATAGATCGCTTCAAAGTGAGAGCGGTTGCCGTTCTCCGAAAACTCCATATAGAGCGCCGCCGTCAGCGGCTTCAGCTCGTATCCGAGCGCGTCGTCCGCCGCTTTCAGCACCGCTTCTTTGTAGTCGGTGCGCGGGGTTTTGTTTTCGATATCGGAAAAGAGCGCGATATCTCCCGGCATCTGTATTTTTTTATTTCCAAACAGCTCCATGTGTTCCTCCGACAAAATAAATTCAATTTAATATATCATATTTTCCCCGAAAAATCAAGTGCGCGACGTCGGCGAAATTTCGCCAGACTTTTTCATATTCTGATCTTGTGCTCGCCCGCGGTAAGCGGAATTTCCCTGCCGCACGCTTTCAGCGTTCCGCGGCAAGAGGACGGAACGGTGACGGAAATATCAAAGCCGTCGCCGTCTTTATGCCACTTGCATTCGGCTTTTCCGTACTGCGTGCGGATGTACCCCTCGGCGCGATCGAGCCCTGACGTGAGCCCGGGGCAGAACGTCACTTCCCTGCCCGCCGGAGATGAAACGTACACGCCGGCTATATATTTATACAAAAACGCGGAGATCGCCGTGAACATCTGCTGATTGTGCGAACCGAGCCCGTTCCAGCATTCCCACATCACCGTCGCGCCCATGTTCATCCAATGCTTCACCGACGGATAATCGGGGTGAAGAAGTATCTTCAGCGCAACGTCGGCGTGACCTGTTCTGCCGAGCGTGTCGAGCACCGCTTTCGCGCCGAGCACGCCGAAATCGAGATGTCCGCCGTCGCGCGCGATCTGCTCGCAGAGGCGCTCGCCGAGCGGCGCGATCTCGTCGTCCTCGCACAAACCGTGGTAGACCGTTATCCCCGTCGCGCTTTGGCAGTCGCCCTTGACGGTGTAAGTCTTTTTATCGAAAAACTTTTCTCGAAAGACTTTTTTCGTCGCCTCGGCGCGCGGGGCGTATTTTGCGAGAATGTCGTCTCTGCCGAGAACCGACGCGAATTTACACAGATGTGTCAGCGCCGAGTAATAAAACGCCGTGTCGCTCACTTCGACGGGGCACTTGAATTTTTCCATATTGACGCTGATCGCCGCGCCCTCGAACGGCGCGCACCAGTCGCCGAGACCGTAATGCACAGTGCCGTCGTCCTCCGCCATCGAGTTTACGTAATCGCAGTGCAGTCGGAGTGTTTCGATATTTTCGGAAAGGATATCCTTGTCACCGGTCGCCATGTAGAGCTGCCACGGCACCTCGTATACGGGGTGCGACCAGTCGGGACCGTTGATCGAATTGAATCCCCAACCCGTCGACGGAACGACGCACGGGAGACCGCCCGCCGTCCTCATAGAGTCGCGCAGGTCAAGCTGCCATTTTTTCATGAGCTGCACCGCGTCGAAGTTGATGAGGAGCTGTTCGGTAGTCAATCCCGCGTCGCCCGTCCACGACGTTTTCTCCCTCACTGTGTCGGATGAGAGCGTGTTCATAAGACACGCCGTCGTCGAGTAAAGGCACATATGCTGCATATAGTTCACGTCCGCGTCGCCCGACGAAAATTCGCCATTCGTTTCGAGATCGTTCGAGAAAGCGAGCACCTCGACATCACTGCACTCAGGCGGCACGTCGCAGCCCGATATTTCGATATACTGGATGCCGTGGTACGTGAATATCGCGTTCCACGTCTCCTTTTCGTCGCTCTTTTTAGTGTATTTGTCCGTCTGGAACGTGTAATTTTTCACAAAGCTGTTGATCGCTCCCTGATCAAGCTCGCCGTCCTCGGTTTTTATGTCGCAGTAGCGAATGGTGATAGTCGTCCCCGCTTTGCCCGAAAACGTGACGCGGCAAACGCCCGCCGTGTCCTGCGCGAGTTCGTATATCCAGCCGTTTTTGCCCTTGCGGCGAGCGACGGGGCGGAACGTCTCGCGCACGCGGATCGGCTCCATTTCCATAACCCGCATTAAAGCGCCGGGCGCTTTCACGCGCCGCGACGGATATGATTCACCCGTGTATCCCGACTTGTCCCAACCGTCTTTTTCAAGGCGCGCGTCGTACTCTTCACCGTGACGGATGCCGTTGAACGTGATCGGCCCGTGAACGCACTCCCATGACGTGTCGCTCTTGACGATATCCTCGCCGCCCGTGTATTCGATGTGGAGCTCGCACATCATTTTCGGCACGTCGCGCCACGGAGCTGTCCTCGACTGCCACGGGTCATCCGTAAAGCAGTTGTAAAATCCGTTGCCGAGGATAACACCGATGGCGTTCTCTCCCGCGTTTATCATTTCCGTAACGTCATACGCGCGGTAGAGAATGTGCTTGTCGAAAGACGTATACGGCGTGGAAAGAAAGTCGTCGCCGACTTTTTCGCCGTTGATATGCGCCTCGAAATATCCGAGCCCGGATATGTAGAGCATCGCGCGGCGCGGCTTTTCCACAACCTGAAATTCGCGGCGAAGATATACCGCCGCGAGCGTCTCGTCGGGGCGGCGCACGTCGGACGCCGTGATCCATCTGCCGATCCAGTCGCCGCCGAGATTGCCCGTCCTGAACGTCGTTTTTGATGTGTATATTTTTCCGCTTTCGGTGACGGACGTCGCCTCAACGGAGTATTCTTTCATAGGTTTCATTTTGAACGCGAGAGGCAGCAGCACGCGGGCGTCGCCGTCAAAGCTTTTTTCAAAAACGATCGCGTTCCCGTCTTTGACGGTGACGCAGAGCGACTTCTGCGCTGAAAATTCCCCGTCGGGATATACGACGGACATCTTCGGCATTTCGTCGATAACAGGCGATATGAGATTGTTTATTTTCAGTTTCATTTTGGCCTCCGTTTTCGCGGACGAGTTTTTTGTCACCAATCGGGCTCGTCGCTCGTTATATATTTGCATTGCAAAAGACGGTGCTCGTAATGCTTTCGACGATATTATACACGATGATCGTTCCGTTTGCAACAAAAAAGCTTTTTACGACGAAAAAAAACAAAAATTCCGCGTGAAAATACAAAAATATGCTTGACTAAAAATAATTTTACAGATACAATATATTCGTATAGACATATCAAAAGGAGGTACGCATGAAATTCATATGGAATAAGAAATACACGACTATTGCGATTTATGCGGCAATTGTGTTGCTGTTCGGAATTTTCAGCGTGTTCTTCTTTATCAATTACAGTGACTTCGGCAAATACACATCACTTTTCGGCGCGACGGTTCGTCCGCTCATTTACGGCATCATCTTCGCATATCTCATGTGGCCTATATTGAAGCTGTTTGAGGACAAGGTGTTCGCTTACATGACGGGAGACGACACGATCCCGACCGTGCCCGAAATGCCCGACATTCCCGACGTGCCGGAAAAGCCGACAAAACCAGAAAGACCGACTTTCGACAAATCAATGTCGAAAGACGACAAGCTCATGGCGCTCGAACTCTACAACGAGGCGATGAAAGTCTACAGGGACAAACAGAGAGAATATCATCGCGCATATCTTGAAAACAAAAAGGCGATCTTAAAGCGCCGTCACATTGAAAAGAGCGCGCCGTGCCTTGAAAGAAAGATTGCGCGCATCACCGCGCGCCACATCAGGATAAGCGAGAAAAAACGCAAGGACGGAACAAAAAAGACCAATTTCCTGCTCCGCCGCGCCGTATCGACTCTGTGCGCCGTCGTTGTGACGCTCGTTTTCCTCGGACTTTTCGTATACATGATCGTTCCGCAGGTTGCGGAGGGCTATAACGAACTTGCGACAAGGATGCCGGGATATATCTCGACCGTTTCGACGTGGCTCCGTGAACTCGGCGAACGTTCCGACTATCTCGGGAACATCGTCAACGGTCTTGTCGAATATATCAACAATTTCCTTGCCACGATCTCGAATTTCGTAACCGATCTCCTTCCCTCCATCGCGACGATACTCAGAAACGTCCTTGTGACGATCAAGGACATTCTTCTCGGTATGTTCTTTGCGGTCTATTTCCTTCTCGGCAAGGAAAGAGTCATCGCAAAGTTCAAAAAACTCGGGCGTTCGATATTCAAGGATCGCGCGTTTAACCGCATATCGAAAACATGCAACGATCTGAACAAGAACTTCGGCTCGTTCATAGCGGCTAAGATCATCGACTCGCTCATAATCGGCATCATCACATTTTTCGTATTGCTCATTTTCGGTATGCCGTATTATCCGCTCATCGCGGTCATCATCGGCATAACGAACCTCATTCCGATATTCGGTCCCGTTGTCGGCGCCGTGCTCGGCGGATTCATCATATTCATCACCGATCCGACAAAGGTCATCCCGTTCGTCATCATAATCGTTATTTTGCAGCAGTTTGACGGCAACTTCCTCGGTCCGCGTCTCATGGGGACGCAGACGGATACGACGTCGCTCGGCATTCTCGCCGCGCTGACTGTCTTCTCGTCGATCTGGGGTCTGCCCGGACTTATCTTCGCGGTACCTCTGTTCGTCGTCATTTACAGCATCATTAAGGAGAAATCCGAGGAGCGCCTGAAAAAGAAAGGTGCGCCCGTCGACACCTCTAACTTCTACGATCCGAACGATAAGATAGGACTTGCGCTGCACGAGGAAGCGGAGATCAAGAAAAAGCGCAAGATGGCGCGCCGACACTTGACTGTTGACGAGCCCGATGATACGGTCGGTAGCGAGCGGGTCGGGGCAACGGAAACAGACGAGCAGGAGCAGCTCCCCAAGTCCGACTCGGAAGATAAAAATCCCGCAGATGAGCTTGAAGCGCCGGCTCCAAATGACGCGCCGGATAACAGCGGCGACAACGACAATTTAACAGAATAAAAAATCGGGGCGGCTTAACGGCTGCTCCGATGATCTGTCCCCGTAGCTCAGCAGGATAGAGCGTTCGCCTCCTAAGCGAAAGGCCAGCGGTTCGAATCCGCTCGGGGACGCCAAAACGACCGGAGTCCACTATGGTTTCCGGTCTGTTTTTATTATAAAAATCCGTCGTTTTGCTGTCAACGAGCTTCCCGAAAGATTTACAAATACTCGCTGAAGACGTCCGAAAGACTTGGACAAAAACGCCGTGAAGACTCACAGAAAGACTGTTATCTTATTATTTCAAAACACCGTACAGGAGTTGCGGAGCCGGGAGCCGCTGACGGAGTTCCGGGAAACTGACTGGCTGGCGATGGTGGACTACATCACCGT
>JAFXWT010000086.1 GCA_017542695.1 Clostridia bacterium | reverse complement strand
ATTGGAGAAGGAAGTTTCAAAAAGTCGGGCGTTGAGACAGAAACCAAGTCAAAGCGAATGGTGGTTTTGAAAGATTTTGCCGATGTTTCAGACGATCTTTGCAACAGAACATTCAATTACCCCGGTTATTATATGAACAAGAATTTCAAATATAGGATATGCAACGACAGAACGTCCTTTGATAACAAGGGAGAGGACGTTATGACGCATGGTGGAATATCATTGGAGGAAGTAATTGTTCCATTTGTTGAAATAAGGAGAAAAATAAATGGCTAAAACGATAGGATTGTCAAGAGCTGTTAAACTTGAATGGCTTGATAGAACTGTAGATTTGGTGCTTGAAGGTATGGATCCAGAGGACATAAAAAAATCACTGAACAATTTTATAGCTTTAGACATCAGCAGCCCGGATAACATTCGCAAAACAAGAGATATTTTAATGAATATCTGGGTTCATCCATTTGAAGATCAAAAATGTAACGACATAAGGGCAAGCGCTATCAAAAACATAAAAAACGGCACTGAGGATAGAGCTCTGATGCACTGGTGTATGCTACTCTTGTATTATCCTGTGTTTGTTGATGTGACAGGAATGATTGGTAAAATCTCAGATATGCAAGACTCATTCACCCTTGCTTGGCTTAAAGACAAGATGTTTGAAGAATGGGGCGAGCGTACCACATTATTCCATTCACTCGATAAGATAATGCAAACCCTTCGTCAAATCGGCGCTATTGAATCCAACGGAAAAACTTATACAGTAATAGAACATCCCATCAAAGATCGGGAAAGTTTGATCATTCTATGTAAGACCGTTCTATCTCTGAAAATGAAAGCTTACTATGAGCCTTCAGACTTCGCTTCGGTTCCGCAAATGTTCCCATTCAAGTTTGAATTGAATACAGACTTGATATACGGCTCCAATGAGTTTGAAGTTGGCAATTTCGGCGGTAATCCCGTCATTCTTGCGTGAGAGAGATTATGGATAACAGTAAATTATCAAGAATTAGAACTTTGACGCTCGCAAAGATTCTCTTCGAGAGAACAGACGAAGAGCATTATTTGACGACTCAGCAAATTATGGATATTCTTGAAAACGAATACCATATTCCTACTCACAGGACGACGATTCCTGCTGATATTGCTGTCCTTCATGATTTTGGGATGGATATTCAAGTATTACGCTCTGCTCAAATCAGGTACAACCTTTTAAGCAGAGAGTTTGATTATGCCGAGTTGAAACTGTTGATAGATGCAGTAGCATCTTCAAAGTTTATCAGCAAGAGCAAGAGCGAAAAATTGACCGCAAAAATAGCAACGCTTGCAGGTCAAAGTAAAGCGGAAGAACTAAAACGTAACATTTCCGTCGAACGTAGAATCAAAACCGACAACGAAAAGGTTTTGTTTATTATCGACGCCATAAACGACGCCATCAGCCAAGGCAAGAAGATCCGCTTCCAGTATTTTGAGTACAACGTGAAAAAAGAAAGAAAGCCGAGACTCGACGGGTATTACTATCGTGTAAGTCCTTATCGGCTCGTCTGGAACGGTGATTTCTATTATGTTGTCGGATGTAAGGATAAGTACACGGCGTTATCAAGCTATAGGATTGACAGAATGGTGTCCGCTCCTGAAATAATGGATGAAGACGCTGCACCTCTTCCGAAAGACTTTGATATGGATCATTACCTGAACACGATGTACCATATGTTCAGTACAGAAAGAAAGCGCGTCGAGCTCATCTGCACAAACGACGTTATGGATGCGGTGATTGACCGCTTCGGTGAAGACGTTGAGACCTATGCCTACGATATGGAGCATTTCAGAGCAGACGTAGAAGTCGCAGTCAACAGCATTTTCTATACATGGGTACTGGGCTTTGGAGGCAAAGTTCAAATCAAAGAGCCGAAAGAAGTCAAAGAAGAATGTATACAGATGGCAATAAAGACCTGTGAAACTCTTACTGGGAAGAAGATTATTTT
>JAFXWT010000085.1 GCA_017542695.1 Clostridia bacterium | reverse complement strand
GGCGCTCAAAGGCGCTTCTTCCGTCTTAAACAAGACGTCGCTGTCCGCGTCTCTGATTTGCAACTTCGATTCCTTCTCCTGAACGATCTCGATATCATAATGATGACACGGCGTTTCGTTTCGCCATAGCTGAAACCGTCGAATTTCTTCCGGCATTTTCAGTATCGCTTCTTCTTTAGACGCGCCTCTGGTAAAAGCTCCGGCAAAGTTGTCGGCATAAAGAACAGTGTCGTCGCCGTTGTGTTCCCATACGCATTTTATTTTCATTTTCGCCTCCGCAAATCCCGATTTGCCGGGATCACTATTCACTTTGACAAACCGGGATTTGTTATTACAAATTTACGATATGTAATTAGTTCGTTATCTTGTTCTGACACTTGAAAGCCGAGTTTCTGAAACAGAAGGACTGATGGAATATTTGTTTCTTCAATACTTGCTTCTATTGTTTTAATGTAACTCGGCATAATAGAAAAGAATTTCTTCAATGACTTTTCAGCAATCCCAAGACGTCTATATTTTTCATCTACACAAATGCTGAGATACACAGTTTCGCTATGGATTTCGCTATGAAGGCCTCCGGCAAGTCTTTCATTAGTTATTATCTTGTAATAACAAACATCTTCTGTTTCTGTTACATAATTAAAGTAATTGTCGGAAATAGAAATAAATCTGGAAACGGATGGCTCTTGATGTATCCGAATCAACTCATCCAAATCCGGATCACCCGGTTTTAACGGAACCAATTCAATCAACATTTTACCTCCTCAACTCCCGATCTGTCGATCTCTTTTCAATCTTTTATGACCCATGAAAACGCCTTTGCCGCGCGGACGTCGAAATCTTTGAAGTGATTGCCTTCGTTCCATTCGAGAACGCATTTCACGCCGCGCTCCGAGAGCAGGGCGTGCGCCTCGCGTATCCTGTCGCCCACCGCCGCCATAACGGGATTGCGCGCTTTTTCTTCCCTGTCTCCGAGACTGAGATATACCGCGCCGGTCCTGAGCTCTTTCTCCTTCATATAGTCCGCAAAGCCCGGGAACCACACCGACGGGGACGCCGCCGCGACGCCTTTGAAACTATCCGTCCGGTACGCGGCCCACAGAGCAAAAAGCCCGGCGAGCGAATAACCGCCGATATAATAGTTTTTGCCCTTGTCGGCGCAGAGTTTCAGTATCTCCGCGAGCGTTTCCCCGGCGCCTTCGCCGAAATCTTCTTTGCCGAACACGGCGGGCGCTTTCCACGGCGAAAGATCGGTATTCCAGTTATCGACCTTTACGGCGATCAAGTGAAAGCTTTTGCCGCAGTTTGCGGCGATGAGCGAGACTTCGTTTTCGATGCCCGCAAGGTCGTGATCGTCCACCGGCTGGATAAGAACGGTATCGGCTCCGGGGTCGCCGAACCGATACGTTTCAAACGCCCCGTTCATACAGTTTTGCCGCAGCGAGCACGGATCGCGTCGCGGGCGAATTCCGCCGTACCGTCGCCTCCCGCTTTGTCTATGTTCTTTCTGAACCGCTCATCAGAGGCGTACATATCGCCGAGCCCGGCAAAGATCTCGTCGGTACATTCGTAGAAATGATCGGTGATATACCGCTGAATATCGGCGATCGCCGTCTGCGCCTCATCGCTCTCCGGCGGAAGGTTTTTCAACTCTCCGAGCCGGGTAAACAGCTTCATCAGCACGTCCGCCGCCTCTTTTGACGGATCCGGCCGCTTTTCAAATTCTTTCCACGCCGACGTATCGCCCCAGCGTTCTTTTGCTTCTTCAAAATATGTTTTGCTCATTGCGGTCTCCTTCTTCATTTTTTGACGCTGACTGTTGAACTCGAACTTGAAATCAATTACCGGAGAAAAAGTCTTTGCTACGCAAATCTGTTTTTGTTTTCATTTTGTATTATAGCGCAAAATCGTAAATAATTCAACCGGCAAAAGCAAAGCCCGCCTTGTGTCGTGAAGCGGGCTTTGGTACTCTTGATCCGCGGAGGAACAATGCGCACAGGTGCCGATAATACTTGGTTTTTTTTTGGGTATTGTCAAATCCGTTATCTTCGGTCGGGCCATTTAGAGAGTTCATAACGGATTTGAGTTATGGACTCTCTCTTTTTTTGTCTTACTTCTTTATTATTTCATAAATTCATGCTATACTGTTTTCAAAGATCGGAGGTGATACTGTGTTCGGTGCGATTTACGGCGACGTGATCGGATCATATTACGAAGTTCATTGCACAAAAGACTACGACTTTCCTTTTGTTAAGGAAAGCAGATTCACCGACGACAGCGTTCTGATCGCCGCGGTCTGCAGAACCGTTGTGAATGATCCTTCCGCGGGCGGGAGGTTCG
>JAFXWT010000084.1 GCA_017542695.1 Clostridia bacterium | reverse complement strand
GTCTTTTCGTCGGCGGCGCCGAGTTCGATCAGTCTGTCGCGCACGACGACGTTGCGGCTTAAACACATATGCCCGTGATACTTGAAATCGCGCGTCCCCATCGTGCAGTCGAGCGTGACGAAATCGAATTTCATCCCGCGCTCCTTGATGAAGTCGAACACCTCGTCAAAGAATATGTCGGTGTCGTGCGCGTAAAGCAGTGCCTTCCCGTCCTTTTCTATGGCGTAAATGTACGGGTTCGCCGTGCCGTGATAGGCGCGCATCGGCGTTATCTTATATCCGTCCGCCTCAAACGTCTCGTAAGGCGGAACGATTTTCAGATTTACAGTGTTCGGAATGTCTTTCGGGAAGTTCCGCTGATATTTTTCAATGTCGAGCATAAACTGATCATAAAGGTCTTCCGAGCCGTAGATAGTCAGCTGCTCGCATCCCTCAAGCATTCCGAACCACTTGCGGCGGTTGGAAAAATCCTTCGGGTAAAAATGATCCTCGTGAATGTGCGTGATGATAACGGACGTGACATCGGCGTAGTCGATGCCGTTTTGTATCATGTGCATGAATGCGTCGGCAGGCCAGTCGACCACGAGCTTGTCGTCGATGATCGCCTGCGTGCGCGAGCGGATGTTCTTGCCGCCGAGAGCACGGGCGGCTTTGCACGTTTGACATTTACAGAACAGCGCGGGAACTCCCTCTGCCGCCGCCGTTCCGAGAAATTTTATCTTCATAATATCCCTCCGTCAGTTCAGTTTGAATTTCATTATCACGGGATTGTGGTCGGAATGCGCGAACTGCTCGTCAACAACCTCGGCGAACGTCACCTCGACGTTTGCGGAAATGAGGAATCCGTCAACAGTCAGAACCATGTTCGTGTCGTCATACGGTCTGTCGGCGTTGCGGCACGACGGCGCGTTCGAGCACGCGACGAGCGTCAGCCACTCGGGTATCGTCCCCTCGGGGATCGGCTGCGCCCACGTGAACTCTCCGAACGGCACTCCGAACACCTCGGCGGAATTGCCGAGCAGATCTTTGTTGAAGTCGCCTCCGCAGACGACGTAGTTACCCGCTTTGTATTCGGCTTCCATATCGGCAATGATCATTTTGAGCTGCTCGGTCGCAATCGTTCCGTCAGACGTGTAAGCCGAAAGGTGCATGTTGTAAAGGCACAGCGTTTTTCCGTTCGACACGGGTATGCGCGAAACGCTGTAGCAGCGGTCGAGGTCGAGGAATTTTGTCAGCCCCGTCTCGATCGGGAACGAGCGGCGGATCGCGCTCGTTATAGTTGATTTCGAGAACGTCATTATGCCCGAAACGCTCTTTCCGTGCGGAGAGAGAAACGGATAGAACAGATACGGCGAATCATAGTTCTGCGCGAAATCGTAGTTGAAGCCCGCCAGTTTTTCCGTTAAGAACGTTCTCTCGTCGAGGTGATACGAGCGCGTCGAATTTATGTCAACCTCTTGGATTATCGCAAAATCGGGAGCCATTTCGGCGACGCGCGTCGCCATCGCTGTCATGTTGTCGATCGCCGCCTGCTTTGAAAAAGCGCGCGAATATTTGCCGCCGTCCATAAAGAACGAATAATCGTCGCTGTAAGCGCCGAAGCCGACGTTCCACGTGACAATGGTGTATTCCTTCGCCGTTTCGGCGACACCGTCGTGCGAGCCGACGATATCAAGCGTTAAATTGTCCTCGAGTCGATAATACGACGCGAAAAGATATATCGCATATCCCGCGACGATGAGTATCAGTGCGAGAAAAACGGACAGAATGGGTATCCAGATGCGTCTTTTTGTTTTCTTTTCCATGATGTACCTCATATATGTATTTTTTTATATTTTACCACACAAATATTAAAAAAGCAATAAAAAACGCAAATTAGCATTGACTAACGTGACAGACAGTGATAAAATTATCGTGTAAACAATTTTCGGAGTAAAAAAATGAAAAAGAAATTCAATGTAAACGGCATGAGCTGCGCCGCGTGTCAGGCGGCCGTCGAGCGCGCAACGCGGCGCGTCGACGGAGTTGAGAGAGCCGATGTCAACCTCATCGGAAAATTTATGATATGCGAATACGACGAGACGAAAACGAGCGACAAGGCGATTTGCGCCGCCGTTAAAAAAGCCGGATATAAAGCGTCGGTCGCCGAGGAAGAAAAAGCCGCGGCGATACAGGACGGCGACGGATTTACCCCTGTCAAGACGCGGCTGATCGTTTCGGCGGTGCTGCTCGTGATCTTGATGTATGTTTCAATGGGGCACATGATCGGGCTTCCTCTTCCGCAAATCTTTCACGGGACTGAGGGCGCGCTCTTTTTCTCCTTCACGCAGTTTTTGCTGACGCTGCCCATACTTTACGTCAACAGAAAATTCTTCGCTGTCGGCTTCCGCGCTCTGTTCCACCTCTCGCCGAATATGGACAGTCTTGTTGCCGTCGGGTCGGCAGCCGCGGCTCTGTACGGTGTTTTTTCAATATACAGAATAGGTTACGGACTCGGATTCGGAGAACCTGACGTCGTTGACGCTTACCGTCAAAACCTCTATTTTGAGTCGGCGGCGATGATACTGACTCTCGTCACCGTCGGCAAATTCCTCGAGGAACGCTCGAAAAAGAAGACGACGTCGGCGATCTCATCTCTTGTAAAGCTCGCGCCGGAAACGGCGACGGTGATACGCGACGGCAAGGAAGAAACGATCGCGTCGAAGGATATCCTCGTCGGCGATATTATATTGATAAAACCGGGCGAGCGCATCCCTGTCGACGGAACCGTCGTCGAAGGCGCGTCGAGCGTCGATCAGTCGGCGCTGACGGGCGAAAGCGTCCCCGTATACAAAACGGTCGGCGACAGCGTGCTTTCCGCGTCGGTCAATAAAAACGGAACGCTGAAATTTCGCGCCGAAAAGGTCGGTAAGGACACTACCCTTTCAAAAATTATCGAGCTTGTCGAAAATGCGGGCGCGTCGAAAGCGCCCGTCGCAAAGCTCGCTGACAAAGTCGCGGCGGTGTTCGTCCCCGTCGTTATGGGAATATCGGTCGTAACTTGCGCCGTATGGCTTATGCTGAATTACGGCTTTGAACACGCGCTGAACTGCGCGATAAGCGTCCTCGTTATTTCCTGCCCGTGCGCGCTCGGACTCGCCACGCCTGTTGCGATAACCGTCGCGGCGGGACGATGCGCGTCGAAGGGCATAATGATAAAATCGGCGGAGGCGTTTGAGATACTCTCCAAATGCGACGCCGCCGTCCTCGACAAGACGGGGACCGTCACCCGCGGCGAGCCGCGCGTCACCGATATTCTTCCGATCTCTCTGTCAAACGAAGAATTTATCAAAATCGCCGCGTCGCTTGAAAAATCGAGCGAGCACCCGCTCGCCGAGGCGATAACAAGAGCTGGGACAAGCGAGCTTATCCCGGCGGACGATTTTAACGCGGTACCGGGTCGCGGCGTGACAGCGACGCTTGGCGGCGTGAGATACCACGGCGGAAACGCCGCGTATATGGCGGAGCTCGGCGTCGATATTTCGGAATATGAAGAAACGCTCGCGCGCCTCTCAAAAGACGGCAAAACGGCGATGATGTTCGCGTCGGGCGGTAAGCTGATCGGCATAATCGGCGCGATGGACGAGCCGCGCGAAACGAGCGCCGAAGCCGTTTCGGAGCTGAAATCACTCGGCGTCGAGCCGATAATGCTAACGGGCGACAATCGCCGCACCGCCGACGCCGTGGCAAAGCGCGTCGGGATCGAAACAGTCGTTTCCGACGTGCTCCCGACCGAAAAAGAAAAGGAAATATCATCTCTCCGTGAAAGCGGCAGGCGCGTCATAATGGTCGGCGACGGGATAAACGATTCGCCGGCGCTCGCGGCGGCTGACGTCGGCGTCGCCGTCGGAAGCGGAACGGATATCGCCATCGAATCGGCTGACGTGGTGCTTATGCAAAGCGATCTGCGCCTCGCGGCGACCGCCGTGAAATTCTCCCGCCGCACGCTCCGCGTCATTCGCGGAAATCTCTTCTGGGCCTTTATTTACAACGTCATAGGCATTCCGATAGCGGCAGGCGTGCTCTTCCCCGCGTTCGGACTGCTCCTCTCCCCGATGATTGGCGCGGCGGCGATGTCGCTCTCGTCGCTTTTCGTCGTGACGAATTCGCTGAGATTATACAGGAAATGAAAAAATCCCCGAAAGACCGATCTTTCGGGGATTTTCATTCAATTTTTCGTCGTCAATTCAAGCTCGACGTTGAAAAATCCGTCGCGCATCTCCTGCGGAACGACGACGTTGTTTCGCACGACGATCGTCTCTCCGCCGCAAAACACAAATGTCAGCGTTTTTTCGCCGCCGAAGCCGCTTTCGTCATACTGCAGACGCTCCCACGCCAAAAGCCCCGTGCGAACGATGATATCCTTTATCCCGCAGACAGTTTCAGCGCCGACTTCTTTAACGCTCTCGTACGTTTTTTCGCCGTAGTTCGCCTGTTTTTCGTTCACCGCGGTTCCGTCGGGACGGATCGTCAGCGCCGCGCGGGTGAAGCCGACGTCTCTCTTCTCTTCAAAGCATATCTTTTCAATCAGATCGACGCTCGGCAGAGCGACCTTTTCGCCCGCCATCGACTTATCGAAAGCGCTTTTGATCGCGACCGCCGCCGCAAATGACAGCACGGGCGACTGATTATCCGAAACGCTTATCCGCTCTCCGCTTTCGTATTTTACGTCTATGCTTCCGCCGAAGTTTTCGGGCAAGCCGTGAGTGTGCGAATGATAGCCGTTGTCGTGGGCAAGATCGTATTTGCAAACTATATCGGCAAGCGTCGGGAAAATATCGCCTTTGACGAGCGTCCACGCGCGTTTTCTCTCGCCGCCTCGCCTGAACCCGTCCGACGTTTCGAGGAAGAGGAACGTCCCCTCGCCGCACGGCGCGGCGAACGCCGAAACGTATCCGAGCGGCTCATATTTCCGTTTAATCTCGTCGGAAGGATGTCCAAGCACCGATGTCGCGCAAAAGAACGTCATTACATCAGACAATATCTTTTTCGGCGCGCGCGTATCTTGCGTCGCGTCCGTTCCGCCGCACTCGCCTGCTCTTGCGCTTCGCAGTATCACCAACCCGTCGTCTTTCTTCTTTTCTTTGCCCCAACCGAACATATTTCGTCCTCCGTGATTTATTTCATAAACATTTTACCATATTATATTGAAAATGTCCATATCAAAAACAAAAAGCGCCTCCCGGCGCTTTTAAGTTTATGATTGCGTGAAAAGACCTGCGAACCAGGTGGCGATGCTGCCTGCGGCACCCGTGAGCCAGAAAATAACCAAGATGGCAAGTAGTATCACGAAAATGCAGAATTTTGATCTCGCGTGATTTCTTTTGTTGATATTATGCGAACCGATCGCATGGCAGACGAGGAATATAAATCCTATGAGAGGGATCGCATAGAGGATATCGAGGAAAAAATACTTCCATGGGGACATCGGTTGGAGTTCATCCGGCACGTTATAACTCATAATTCTCTCCTGTGTGATTTTATTTGCACATCGGTGCATTTATATATAATATATCAGTTAATCGCACAGATGTCAATATGTTGACAAAATATTAACAAAAAAAGAGCCGATTTCTCGACTCTTTTTTTGTTTTGTTATTACATACCGCCAAATCCGGAATGCTCGATGCCCTGGATGAGCTTTCTCTGGCAGAACAGATACATGATGATAAGCGGGATGATTACGAGGAAGCCCGCGGTATTTCTGACGGCGACACCGTAAATGTCGCCCGCCGCGGAAGCGCCCGTAAGTTGTGCCGCACTTATCGACGACAGAGTCGCAGGCATGGTCTGCCAGAACTTTACGCTCGTGAGCAGCAGCGTATCGCTCGTCGGCAAGAACATATTGACGTAGAACGTATCTGTCCACTGCCAAGAAAACGACAGGATGAACACCGTCACAAGCATCGGAACGGAAAGCGGAAGAATGATGTAGAAGAATGTCTTGAACACGCCGTAACCGTCGACGTACGACGATTCTTCCAGCTCGTCGGGCACGCCTCGGTAGAACTGCCTCATTATGAATATAAACAGTCCGTTTTTGAAGGCGAGTCCCGTCAGCGAAAGGATGATCAAAGGCACAAACGTGTCGATAAGTCCTTTCGTCAGTCCCAGCGCGTTGTAAATTCCGGTCGAATCGAGGACGAAGTATCTGAATTTCAGGTACATCGACGACTGCATGAACTGGTGCGGCAGCATCATCGTGATGAGCACCAGAATGAACATTACGCCGTTGCCCTTGAATTTGAACTTTGCGAATCCGTATCCGATAAACGCGCATATAAACGTTTGTATCAGCGCGCACGCTCCCGATAGCAAGAACGTATTGAGCACCGCTTTCAGATAATTGTTCTCGGTGATCAGGTACTTGTACTGATCGACCGTCGGGAATTTCGGAATATACTTAACGTCTGTCTGGAGGAAGTCACGGGGGCTCATGAAAGACGCCGAGACCTTCGAGAAGAACGGGAAAAGTATGATGTACGAAAGTCCGAGCAGAAGCAAGAATCTGCCGAGGGAGATAAGGAGTTTTTTGTAGAAAAAGCTGTTTAAGTATTTCGCTTTCAGTCTGTCTTTGAGCGGCGACCGGTCGAAATCAACTTTTATCTTGTTTTTCGATTCTCTCTTAACGCGAGGAGTCGTATTGTTATTCATATTCTCTTACCTCCTCTCTCAGTCGTTCCTGCGCTGGTAGAATACGAACCTCGTGCATATAAATGCGACGAGTCCGAGCAGCAGCGCAACAACAAGGAAATAGATGACGGACGCGGCTGATTGCACAGTATAATCCTTGATGTCGAGTATCGACTGCATGAGCGTGTTGCTTGCCGACGTCAGCGAGTCGATAACGGTGTATACCGCGTTTGCGAGGATCATCGGGCTTATCATCGGGAAAGTGATCTTCCAGAACGTTTCCCAGCCCGTAGCGCCTTCCATCTGGCACGACTCGTAGATCGACGGCGAGATGGACTGCAGTCCCGCAAGGAATATGAGCATCTGAACGCCCGCGCGGTTGACGATGTCGTAAATGTCGGAAACGAGGTTGACGACGATGTCGACAAGTCCTGACCCGATTCCGAGGTTTTTGAACAGCATCGAGATATCCATCGCGCTGACGAGTCCGCTCATCGCGGACGCGTTGACGGAGCCGGTGTCTATCACCTCTCCGCTCGCCATCGCTTCAAGGATGACGTTCTGACCCGACGCGTCAATCTCCGCTATAATACCCGCGCCGATGACGACGGGTATGAAGAAGATCGCGCGGAAGAGCGCACGCCCTACCATTTTCTGATTGAGCAGAACCGCGACGAACAGCGAGAGCAGGATGATCGTGATAATGTCGACGAATTGGCTTCCTATGCTCGTGCCGAGCACTTCAAGGAAAGGAACCGTTTCACCGGCTTGGTTGGTCATTTGCATCTCGGTCAGCACGTACTTGTAATTGTCAAGTCCCGCCCATTCGAGATAGTAGCCGCCGCCTTGAGCGATCGAATTGGTGTGGAATGTAGAGAAGCTGAACTGCACCGTGTTCGATACGACCGATATGTAGAACAAGAGCAGTCCGATGATGAACGGCGCGATGAATACCCATCCGAGTCGCGCCTTTCTCTCGGTCAGAGAGGCGCCGCGGCGTTTTTTCTTGACCGGCAATGCCGTTTTGTTTTCTACTGTATTATCCATTTCGGCGTCCCTCCTTTCAGTCATTTATCACGATGTACGTCTGGGACGGTATCGTCCTGTAGTCCGTATCGCTTATTCTGACAATAACACTTGATGATGTGTAGTTGATTATGACCGTCTTACCCGAAGCGGTCTTTGCCGAGATCACGTTGCCGGCCGCCGTCATGCGATCTATCGCCGCCTTGACTGTCACGATCCTGCGTTCTTTCAAAGTCTCGTTTCCGTCCGCTATCGCTCTTTGAAGCTCGGTGTAGGCCGTGTCAAACGTTTCTTTCTGTTTCGTCGTCGGCGTGTACGCCTCGGCAGACGTAAACGAAGAGACAATGCTTTCAAGGTACGTGACCTTTGCCTCGTCGACGAACGACTCGGCGGGGATCGCAAATACCTTTCCGTTCTTCCCTTCAACAATAACGTCATACGTATTGTAGTTGATGAAGAACGTTCTCGACTTGCCGTCTTTCGACGTATAAGTCACCGAAACGACGTCCTTGGTATTGTATCTCGTGTCGATCTTTTCAGTCAGAGATACAAGATTTCTCGACGAGTTGTAATACTCCGTCGCGCTGACCTCGACCGCTATCGCGGCGTCTGCGTTCTGCTGGTTCTTGATGAGCGCGTCGACCGCCTGAACTGCTTTGAGATAATCATCCGTCGCCGTCTTGTAGTTCGACTTTGCTTTATTCGATACGCCGAACAGCACGGCGGCGATCTCGCTCGACATACGGTAAGCCGTCGGGAACGAGTGTGCCGTTATCGTCGCGTCCTGAAGGTCGCCGATCGCGCCGTTGAGCAGCGCGTAGTACTCGGTGACTTCGCTTTGGAGCGTCTCGAACATCATCGAATAGTAATCAGAGATCTCGCTCGTCTTGACGAGGTCGGTGTTGCGGTACGAGAGGATGAAGTAAAGTCCCGCGCCGTTTTCAAGCGATTTGAGGATTGCGTACTTGGTGTCGCCCTCCATGTTGACCGCTTTGCCTGCGTAATTCATGTAGCCGTGGAGCACAATACCCATAAACGGAACAGAGTAAGTCGAGATCGCGTATCCGCTGTTGTCGAGCGGCATCTCGATGATGTCCGTCGCGTACGGGAAGACGTAAGCGTTGCCTCCCGAAAGAAGCAGGTTTCCGTTGTCTTCTTTCATGCTCTTCAGCACCTCGACGATGTATTCCTTCGCTTCCTCGCGGGTTATCGGGTTCTTGTCATTGAAGTCGGAGTTGAGCTCGTTGCCCATCGTCTTTACCGAGAGAGCGTCGACCTTGTACTTGTTGTATTTCTTTGAGAATTTCTCGTAGATCTCTTCAAGCGCGCCGGCGGAGATCAGGTTCTTGTCACCGAAACCCATATATTTCTGGAACACGTAGCTGTATTCGCGGTACGTGCCGTAACGGCCGCTCATCGTCTTTGCGGCGTATCTTCTCATCGAGAATCCCGACTTGATGCCCTGAATGTTCATGAAGTCGTATTCGGGGTAGACGATGTATCCGTTTTCATTCGCGTACGACAGGAGCTTCTTGAAGCCGCCGTTTCCGCCGAGCTTCGATTCCCACTTGACGTACGTCGGATAGTACGTTCTTGTCATTGTACCGTTTCCGAATCCCGTCAGGATGAAACGCTGATTGGTTATTCCGTTTTCGCGGAAATAATTCATCATCGTCTTGACGTCCTCAAACGTCGTCAGCGGTGTGGTGACTGTTATCGGGAACGTGAGGAACGACGACGTCGCCTTTATCGAGCCGAACGACTCGACGTAAAGCGGGATCCCGCTCTCTATCTCCGACGCGAGCAGTCTGTCGATCTGATTTGTTCCGATGAGGTAGTCGCGGTAAGCGTCAGCCATGCCGACGTACGTCGGAGCGTAAGTCTCGGCGCCCGCCGCCGTCGCCTTGTTCTGATCGGAGAGCATGATGTATTTTACGGAATAGTTGCCTGTGTACTTGGTGTCGATCGTCGTTGACATCGACGAGCCGCTGCCGAGCGTGCCGCCCGTTTCGACGGTATCCGCCTGCGTCGTCGAGAACGACGCGTAAACGGCGTTGTATTCCATCGTCGTCGTCGCAAGGTTCGACCAAGCCATCTGACCGAGGTTCGCCGTGATGTTTGCGAACGTCTCACCCGCCGTTATGATACCGACGAATCCGCGCGAGAACGATTCATACTCCGTCTTCGCAGGGCGGTTGATACGAGTGGAAGAAGTCGTCACTTCGTATTCCTCGGTAAGTCCGAATACGGGAACTTTGGCGTTCTCGGCGTTCGCCGTACCCTCGGGAAGAGTTACCTTCGAGTAGTCGATGCCGTAGATCGTGCCCGTGCTCTGCGTGCCGACCGATACGGCTCCGTCGTCCTTATAATATTTAAGGAGAGTGCCGCTTCCGTCGGGGATAAAGATGTATCCGCCGTTGCGCGTGATGTTGCCTGTGTTCTTGACCGACGTCGCGCCGAAATACGGAAGGAGAACGATCGTGAGCAGCGCGTAGTTGGTGCTGTTGTATCTGATGGATTTGGCCGGGATAGTCGCCGTCATTCCCTTGTCGTCGAATGTGTATTCGACGGCGAGACGGAACAGCGGGAGCTCTTTTTCCTGCGACTCGTACTCGGTCAGCTCGTGGTCGTATTCGAGCTCATCGTACGTATACTGCGGGCAGTATTTACGGATGAGTTTTTCGATCTGTGACTTCGAGCGTTCGGTGCCCTGGAACACGTAAATGATCATTTCGTGGTTCTTTTCAAGGCACGAATAGCTTTCGCGCATGAGCTCTATCTCTATTTCGCTGGCTGTCGTCTGGTCGTATTTTCTGTAAAATACGCCCGTCGCCATTTTGTTGTAAGTTGTGACCTCCGCCTCGGTCATTCTGCTCTTCGCTTCTTCGAGAACGGCGAGGATGAGGGTTTCAAAACGCGACGCCTCGATCATGATCGGGATAAGTCGCTTCGCCTCAACGGTACCGAGCGCATACTCGACGCGCACGCCGTTTTTCAGCGTTTTGAACCCAAGCTGCTCCTCTGTCGCCGCGCTTCCGAAGCTGGAGAGATATGCGGGCGTGCCCGTCATCGTGTCCTTGTACTCAATAAGCACCTGCGAAAGCAGGGCGTTCTTTGCGAGGTTGACGGACACCGACGAGTTTTCGTTGAGGTCGTAGGGGTTTGAGAAAACGTATTCGCCCGTCGCCTTGTTCAGTATGGCGAACTCGCCGGACTTCTTGTCGAAGTACATCCCGAACGAATCATTTTCGTACATTTTCGTCATCGCGTCGACTCTCGCCTTCTGCGATGCGAATGTCTGCGTATAGTACTCGTAGAAATCTTCCCCGCTTTCAACCGCGCTCTCGGCGGCGAATGCGGCAACGGATACGGAAGAAACAATAGTCAGCACTGCGAGCAATACGCAAATCAGTTTTTTTGCTTTCATGTTATTTCTCCTTTCCGTTTAGTACGAGCGGTACGAGATCTCTGTTATGATCTCGCCTATGAAGCTCACCATTCTCGAAATGAGGTTCGAGAACAGCATTATGATGAATGCAATGAATATCATTCCCACAAGGGTGCATATAGTGATCAGGAAGTTCTTGCCCATCGTGTAGCCGTGCGTCGTCATTATTCCGAAGAAGAGCAGGAAGCCGACCCACACGAGCGCTATGCCTTTGAGTAGCACGCAAACCGCGACCTCGTCGAGCGAGAGCACATTGGTAAGCAGCGTTGCGGGGATCAGAAGAATGACGAGCGGGACGAGCGAATACGACGTCGCAATGAATATATCCTTGAAACTTCCCTCGCCGTCAAACAGCGTCGTCAGACACCAGTTGCCGAGGATGAACAGGAACGCGGGGATAAGCACCGTTCCTATCATGTAGAAGAAGTTCGCGTTTTCCTTGTACGGATTCGTCATCCACGAAGCGCCGACAAAGCTGTAAACGTAAGCAAGTGTCGCAAGCGCGATCCAGAAGATACCGCCGCGCACCGAGCCGCGCTTTTCGTGTTTCAGATCCCAGAAACCGTCAAACGGGTGTGTGATAAGGTGGAAGCCGAAGAACACTTCTTCCGCGAACGTTCTGTGACCGACCTTCGTCGCGCCCGCTTTGTTCTTCTTGCCGACATATTTCAGTCCTTTCACGAGCAGGAAGCCCAGAGCGACAACGACGATCGGAACGATCCAGATGTACTTGCCGATCCATTCCTTTCTCACCTGTTTGAAACCTTCCGAATAGTTTTTCGTGTCGTAAGCGGCTTTGAAGTTTATAAGCGCCTCGGAGTAGTTTCCGTTTCTGAGCAGGTTCTTGCCGACGCCGACGTATGCGGAGTCGCAGTTGACGTTGTATTTCAGAATTTCACGCCAGTCGTTGAGCGCCGCGGAGTAGTTGCGGTTGATATCGTCGTAAAGCGCCTTGTCTATCGTGTCGCCGTAGGCGGTGCGCTTGTACGTCGTTATCGAGTTCATGTTGTCGTCGAGTATGTAGATGTCGCTTCCGAAGAACGTGATCGCAACGGGCGATTTGAGGTTGCCGAGCTGCGAGCCCGTGTCGCCGAACACGAACAGGAGCACACCGTTCATATCATAAACGTAAGTTTTAGATCTGCTGGAGTCTATCACGGCCCACATTCCGTTCGGACCGAGCGCGATATCCTGAAGATACGATACGCTCGTGCCGCCGAACGCGGAGTTCATGAACGAAAGCTCACCGGCGGGCATTGCAAAGCCGGAACGCACCATAACGTCGGCGCCCGAAACGTTCAGACGTTTGATCGGAGCGTAATCCGTGTTGTTCGATTCGACCATTCGCTCGAAAAGCTGTTTTTCGGAGCTTGTATCGACGGTCGCCCAGACAAAGCCGGCGTCGTCTATCGTACAGCTGACGTAACCGATCGTGACCTCATCGTCGATGACTGCGTTCGGGAAGAGCATACGGCGTATCTGCACCGCGAGACTCGTCTCGGATTTCTGCGCGCCGATGAAGCTCTCGAAGTTCGCGTTCTCATCGTAGGAGAAGATACCGGAATACGTCTGGCTCGAAACGACGTACATTCTTCCCGCGCCGTCGACCGCGACGGAAACGGGACGGAACGCCGTGTCGGTTCCCATGATGTCCGCTTCGGGAGAGTAGATGATCTCAACGAACTCGCCCTCGAGCGTGAACAGTACTATTCTTGCTTTTGAAGTGTCACAAACGTAAATATATTCGTCTGTGACGAAAAGTCCACGGGGATCCGCCAGCGCGTCGGGAACGCCCTCGTCGTTGACGAAATCTTTTATTTCAAATTGATAGATGAATTCCGGATCGCATACGACGACGCGCTTGTTGCCCGTGTCGGCTATATAGATGTTGTTGTTCTTGTCAACGAATATATCCTTCGGGCCGCTCAGCGGCGTATCCATATTCATATCGAAATTCGTGATCTCCTTATCCGGCACGTAAGCATGCGGTGAAAGGAGCGTGTCGTTGTTTATGTCGTAGGTGTACGTTTTGTACGGGGCTGTCGCCGCGAGCGATACAGTCGAGAGCACAAACGCGAGCACAAAGGTGAGAACGAGTATTTTTATTATTTTTTCCATGCTCTTCCCTCCTTAGTCCTTCATGCCGGAGGACGACATCGTTTCGACGACGCGGCTCTGGCTGAACACGAATACCATGATCGGCACTATCATCATCACGACAGCCGCCGCCATGCCGACGCCGGCACGGCTGACACCGCCGGATACGACCTGCTGCACCGCGTAGTTGAACGTCTTGTACTGCTCGCTCATTATGTACGCCGAAGAACCCATGTTCCACAGATCCTTAAATGAGTACACGATAAGCGTCAACCACGCGGGTTTGACCATCGGCATCGCTATCGTCCAATATGTGCGGAGCTCGCTCGATCCGTCAAGGCGCGCCGATTCGAGCACCGCGTCCGAAACGCCCGATTCCATGAACTGCTTCATAAGGAACATACCGAGCGTCGCGCCCCAAGCGGGTACGATTATCGCCCAATACGTATCCACAAATCCGAGAGTGCTCATCGTCATGAAGTTGACGATCGACGCGACTGTCGTATGGAACATAAGGGACATTCTTACCGCGCGGAACATTATCTTTCTGCCCGGGAACTTGATCTTCGAGATCGCGTATGCCGCGAGTGAACCGAAGACGAGGTTTCCGAACGTACCTGCAACGGAAATAAGTACCGTGTTGAATATGTATCTCGAGAACGGGACCCACGAGGTCGACATCGACGAGAACATCGCTTTGAAATTGCTGAACGTCGGGCTTACAACGTAAAATCTCGGCGGGAAGTACCACAGCTCGTCAAGCGGTTTAAGCGACTGTACGACGGCGTAGTACATCGGTATGAACATGAACGCGCCGAAAATTATGAGGAATACGGAGATGCCCGCGTCGCCCCCTGCCGAACGGTTGAGGACAACTTTATGATTTCTTGTTCTTAATTTTCTGCTCATATCATTGCCCTACCTTTTCAAGCATCTTATTGACAAGCATATTCGAGCCGATCATTATCGCAAAGAGGATAACGGCTATCGCCGATGCGTAACCGACCTCAAACCTCTGTCCGCCGTAGTCTTCGAGGTGGTGGACGATGGTGTGCGCGCAGTAGTTGACGGACGGGAATCCCGCAAGTGCCGTAACTATCGCGCCGAAGCCGAACGACTGCGAGATCGCCATCACGGCGCCGAACATAAGCTGCTGCTTCATATTCGGCAGCGTAACGTACCAAAGCTCCTGCCAGCGATTGCGGATACCGTCGACGGCGCCCGCCTCAAACTGCGATTTGTCGATCGTCTGCAAACCGCCGATGAACGCGAGGAACGAAGTTCCGAGCGAGGTCCACAGCGCGACGACTATACATATCGGCATGACGTACGCCGCGTTCTTGAACCATTGTATCGGCGTGCTTATGATGTCGAGCTCCATCAATATGGAGTTTGCGTATCCGTAAGAGTCACCCGAGAAGATGACCGCCCATATCATGTAGATACCGCCGGAAATCGACGGCGCGTAGAAGATAAGCGTTACGACGGCGCGTACCTTCGGCGGCAGCTCGTTGATGAACCACGCGACGAACAGCGAAAGAAAATACGAAACGGGGCCCGTGATGACGGCAAAGATAAGCGTATTTTTGACGGATATCAGGAACACGTCGTCATCGAGGAAGAGCCGCGCATAGTTTTCAAGGAAGATAAACTTCGGAGCTTCCACCATGTTGAATATGGTGAGACTGAAAAACATCGAAAGCAGAACGGGGCCGATGGTGAAAAGAGTGAATATCGCAAAGAACGGGAAGCACATCAGATATGCGACGTAGTTGCGTTTCATCTCTTTCCATGTCCACTGCCACATGGTCATGTCTTTTCTGGCTGTCGGTTTCAGCTTGCTCTGTTGTGTCACAACATTATTTTCAGCCATGAGATTTTTTCTCCTTAATATTATATAGCGTTACTGACTCAAAGCGTCGTCGGGAATGAAGAACGAACGGCTCTTGTCTTTGCCGTTTTCAAGCTCCTCGCGCTTTCTCGAAAGTTCTCCGTTGATGGAGTCGATGTAGGAAAGAAGCGCCTCGCTCGGCACTGCGCCGCTGTTGTACGTTTCCATGAACGCGAAGTTGACGTAGCGCAGTATGATGTAACCGCCGGGCATTTCGGGATAACCCTTCAAGTGTCCGTAGAGGTTGTTCAGCGTGCGAAGCTCGCTTGCCGACCACGGCATCGCGTTGAACGCGTTGAAGTTCGCGGTGTTGTATTTGCCCGCGGGACCGAGGAGCGCAACAAGCTCATTGGCATATTCGCCCTGAACGTCCTCCTCCATCCACCATTTCATGTACTCGAACGCGGCCGCCGCCGTGCCTCTCGGCGCGGCGTCCTTCATGATGACCATCGCGGAGATAGTCGATACGTTGGAGTAATCCACGCTTCCGTCCGCCTTGATTGTACCGGGGATGGATGTGAAGCCCCACAGACCTTTAAGCTCCGTTGCGTATATCGTGAATTGGTTATAGAATGTGATGTAGTCCGCTATAAGCAGCGGCATCTCGCCCGTACGGAAGCGGTTCGCCGCGTCGTACTGTATCGGGCAGCTGTAAAGATTGAAGAAATCGCAAAGGTTGGTAAACGCCGTCAGCGTTTCGTCGGAATCGAACGCGATCTCCGTACCGGAGTTCTTATAAAGCGTTCCGCCGTTCTGGTAGACGAGGGATACGAAGAAGCCCATCGTCGCCGACGGAACGACCATGCCGACCTGATAGTTTCGGCTGAGTATCTTCGAGAGGATGAGGTGGAACTCGTCCCAGTTCGTCGGAACGTTCACACCGAGATCGGCAAAGATGTCCTTGCGGTAGAACATGACCTCGAACGACTGCGTCTGCGGAACGCCGAACACCGCCTTGTGTCCGCTCGACGAGCCGAGCGCGACGGTCAGCGGAGCGAGGGCGGACGAATGGAATCTCGAAGCCAGCTCGTCAAATCCGTCGTAACCCGAAACGTCAAGCACCGCGCCGCGCACCGCGTAGTTGATCGCGTCGCTCTGTCCGACGTCCATCATGACGTCGGGGCCGTTGCCCGACAACGTTGCGGGAAGAAGCGTGCCTGCCGCAACGATTTTGAGGTTGACGGCGATGTTCGGGTGCTTCGCCGAGAAGTCCTCGTCAACGAGCGTTCTGATAAGCTGCGTTCTCTCGCGGGACGTTACCGTCCACACGTCGATCGAAACAGCTTCTTCCCCGGTCTGCGTGACAGAAGTGAACGATGAGTTGTCAATAAAGAAACTGTTCCAGAATCGTTCGATCTCATACCAGAGGTTCTGTAAGAAATTGCCGTCATCTTTCAGCTTATCCTTATTTTCCGTCGAGCGAACAACGATGTAGTCGAGCTCCAGCGTCTGCTCGCCTATCTGGTTGAGCATCGTTCCGAGGTTACCGATGTATGACTTCAGCGCCTGGAACTGCTTTGCGACCTGCACTTCGCTGTCGCTCGCCATCTTGCGGAGCACGCGCGCCACGTTGTCGATCGTCGCGGAGTTGGAGCCGGCGCCGCCGCCGATCTCTTTAAGGCGATCCGATATCTTGGAAAGCTCGTCTGCGATCTCGCGCATCCTTATGATGTCGCCGGGAATTCTCGCATAGAACTGATACGATGTATTTGAATCGGGAGTCGAACCTGCGATTTGAAGAATTTTTATGTATATCTTGTTTATCTCGTCGAGAGCCGCGCGAATGTCGGAAACGACGGTGCTGAGGTTGCCGTAAGCAACTTCAAGGCGAAGCGTGTGCGTGCCTTTTTCAAAATAAAATTCAAAATCCTCGCCGTTTCCGCAGAACGATGCGACCTGCCATCCGTTCTTATAATTGAACTCCACTCCGTTCGCCTCGGCAAACGGAACTTTGCCGTCGATGTAAAGGCGACGCGAAACGTAAAGGCCTTCGATCTTGTTCTGAATGAATCTCGAATCTATTTTGTAAATTCCGGACGCGGGAATGTCAACGGTCCATTCGACCCACTGCCCCATCGTCTGCCACGTCGAACCGCCCATCGCGTTCAGAACGCTGTAAGCGGAGTCCTGCGGGATCGTTATTGACGACGATCTGTCCGTCACGGCGTAAAGCGTCGCGTCGGATTCCGACGTCGGATGTTCCGCCTGTATCATTATCGACACATCCGCGGGCGCGGGTTGATATTTAGAATGTATGTATTCTTTGTATTCGGCGTACGTCATCTGCGGCTCGTATGCTTTCAGCACGATGTCCGAAATAGCGACCGGTTCCTTCTGTCCTTCAATGGCGATCGTGTTTTCGCCCGCCTCAAAGTAGAACCAGAAGCTGCCGTTGTAGTATCCCGTCGGGTCGCATACGTCGTAATCCTTCCACGACGAGGCCTGCGTCTTAGACGGACGTCTGTCGTTTCCGTTTCCGTCCTTGTCGAATACGATATTGCCGTCATTGTCATACTTGTATTCGTCGACCCACGTCTTTGTCATAATGATGTTGCGCACCTCGTTGAACGGCACCGAGCCGTTGATACGGAACGTACGCTCGATGTTCGTCGATTTGCAAACGAGGTCGTAGTACTTCCAGCTGACCGCGTAAAGTCCCGTTTCGGGTACCGTCACCTTGAAAGTGACCGTTCCCGCCTCGGGCATGACGACGCAATTCACCCCGTCGATAGTGGCGTTCTTGTCAAACTCGTAAGAAAGTACGTCGTCCGAATTCGCCTTCTCATACACGGCAGAGCTCATATCGACGGCAACGTCGCCGCCCGAATAAAAATGCTTGCCCGAATTCGCTTCGGAATACGCTTTCCATTTGATGTCGCCGAGTATCTCTATCGCCTGTGCCACCTCGCCGGTTACGGCGGGCTTGGATGTGCTCGAAGATGCGGCGAATACGCTTGTCGCCGCGCCGAGAGCAAACAAAAGCGAGAGTACCAAAGCGACAACAGCGCTGAATTTTGTTCTTCTCATCTGCTTTCCTCCCAAGGATCATTTTTATAAACGTATGCGCGCCATCGCGCGCAAAATTTATTTATTTTATAATATCATAACACTTTTTTAATGTCAAGATAATAAAATAACAAAAAAGTGCATAAAAAAACGGAATTTGCCGCATAAATCCGCGCGCGTGCCGCGAGACTGTATGGTAATATTCCACAAACGCGCGGCGGTGTTTTCGCCGCAAGATCGTTTTTCAAGTAAAGTCAAAAAGTCCCTGTCGTGCGATAATTACGGAAAATCAAGACACGGAGCGGATTTTTCGTCTTTTCGTTTTTCTCTTTCACAATAGCGGCGTCACGCCGACGCGACATAAAAAATCGGCGGGTTTTGTGATTTTTTCACAAAATCCGCCGTCGATTTTTGACAAATATACGTTTTTACCAAATTGTTTTTTATTCAACGTTTCGCGTTCTTTTACATTCTTATTTTTTCTAATTTTTCTTTGGTTTTGTAATGGTTTTATTAGAAGACGCATTTTCGGGCAATCAGCGGAACTTCTCCACCTCGGCGACGGCGAGTCTGTCGCACAGCTCGTTATACTCGTGCCCGTCGTGTCCTTTTATCCACTCGAAAGTCACCTCGTGCTTGTCAAGAAGCGGCAAAAGAGTCTCCCAGAGATCGACGTTTAAGGCGGGTTTCTTGTCGGCTTTTTTCCATCCGTTGTCGCGCCATGAGTAGACCCAGCCCTTTGTCACCGCGTCGACAACGTACTTTGAGTCCGACGTCAGCGTCACACGGCACGGCTCTTTCAGCGCCTCAAGCGCCTTGATGACGGCTGTCAGCTCCATTCGATTGTTCGTCGTTTCGCGCTCGCCGCCCGACAGCTGCTTTTTGTGACTGCCGTAGAGCAGCACGCACCCGTACCCGCCGGGGCCGGGATTGCCGCCGCATGCGCCGTCCGTATAGATCAGAATATCTTTCATGATCCGATACCTATTTTTCTGCCCTCGTCGGCGCTTTGCCGCGCGATGAGAGCGATCTCCGTCACGTCAAACGTCTCATTTGCGCCGACGCGGCACGTTCCCTCGCCCGATATTTCAAGCGCAAATTCCTCGAATAATTCATGTTCGGGCGACACATTTTCGAGCACGCGCTCGCCGCCGTCGGAGATAAGATGAACCTTTCCTCCGCGCACTTCGAGTATCCCCTTTGTGCCGACGACGCGGATTCGGTCGTCGTCGTGCGTCGGCGCGTCCTTCGGCCGCAGATAATCGGCGGAAACGCTCGCCATCGCTCCGTTTTCGCCCTCAAAGAGTATCAGCGCCGTCGCCTCGAGGTCGCCGTTATTTCCGTTCGCAACGCGGCTGTGCGCCGCCGTCACCGATTTGAATCCGAACCCGCCGAGAGAGTATATCCAATCTATCCCGTGGATAGCGACCCACGGTATCATCCCGCCGAGCATCTCACGCGACGAATAGAACGCTTCGCGCTTTCCGAGTCTGTACGATTTCTGCGCGTTTACAAGGCGAATGTCGCCGAGCGCACCGCTTTCGATATACCGCCGCGCCGCCTCGAAATGCGGCGTGTACGAAATGCCGAACATCCCGCAAAAAACCGTTTTCTTTTCTTCGTTTGCCGCGGCATACACGGCGCGCAGACGCGACAGGTCGAACAACGTCGTCGCAACGGGCTTTTCGCAAAAGACGTGTATGCCGCACTCAAGCGCGAAAATACTCATCTGTGCGTTATACCCCATGTACGAGTTTATCACAGCGACGTCTGGCTTTTCCGCGTCGATCATTTCGCGCCAATCATCATAAATTTTCGGCTCCATGCCGATCTTTCGGACGTCGCTCACTGCGCGCGAAATATCCTCGTCCGCACTTCCCGCGGCGACGGCGGAAATTTCAAAGCCGAATTTTTTCGCCGTCGGCAAAACGTATTCGTAATGCCCCGACCCGCCTATAATAACGATTTTGAGGTTTTTCATTTGCCCTCTCCCTTTATCTTGTCCCAATATGCTTTAGCCGCCTGCTCTGTCTTGTTCAAACCGAATTTATAATATCCGCCATCGATGTCGCTCGGCAGGTAGCGTTGCTTCACCCAATGGTTTTCGTAGTCGTGCGGGTATTTGTAATTCTGCCCCTTGTCCTTGATGTTCTCGCCGTCGAGATGCACGTTCTGCACCGCTCGCGGAAAATCGACGCCGCGCCCCTCGGAAACGTCGGCGAGCGCCGCGTAATACGCGAGATACGACGAGTTCGATTTCGGCGCGGTTGCGAGCATGACCGCCGCGTTTGAAAGAGGCACCGCCGCCTCGGGCATACCGAGCTCCCGCGCGCTCTCGACGCAGGCGCGTGTGATTGCCGCCGCCATCGGAAACGCCTGCCCGACGTCCTCGCTCGCAATGACCTGCAGACGTCTGCAAGCGGAGATCAGATCGCCGCCCGCGAGCAGCTTCGCAAGGTAAAACACCGCCGCGTCGGGATCCGATCCGCGTATCGACTTCTGCAGCGCGGACAAAAGATCGTAGTGCCCGTCGCCCGCCTTGTCGAAGCCGACCATGCCCATTATCTCGGGCAGAAAATCGCGCACGCGCTCTTTCGTTATCTCTCCGTCGGTGACGGAAACGATGTTTTCAAACAGATTCAGCGCGCGCCGCGCGTCGCCCGACGCCGCAAGAGCTATCGTTTCGACCGCGTCGCCCGTTATGTTTATTTTCGCGCCCTCGCCCGCAAGGATATCTTTTGCGCGCAAAAGCACGCGCATAAGCTCGTTTTTCGATATCGGCTTGAATTCGAACACCGCCGAGCGAGAGATTATCGCGGGGTAAATGTACATATACGGGTTTTCCGTCGTCGACGCGATGAGCGTGATGCGCCCGTCCTCGATGAATTCGAGCAGCGATTGCTGCTGCTTTTTGTTGAAATACTGCATCTCGTCGAGGTAAAGCAGCACCCCGTCCGTGCCGAACATCGTCTTTGTATCCTCGGCGACGGCCTTTACGTCAGCGAGCGACGCCGTCGTCGCGTTGAGGCGATGGAGCGTCTTTCCCGCCGCTTTGGCGAGGATGTTCGCCGCCGTCGTCTTTCCCGTGCCCGACGGACCGAAAAAGATCATGTTCGGAATGTGCCCCGCACCCATCATCTTTTCAAATATCCCGCTTTTGCCGAAGAGCTTTTCATCACCCGCCATTTCGGCAAAAGTCGTCGGGCGTATCCTGTCGGCAAGTGGTTGTTTTAACATAATTTCACCTTTATTCCTTTATACAGCCGAGTGAATTAAATGGGCATTCGTCGCACTTCGGCGCGCGCGCCGAGCAAATTTCCCGCCCGAACATCACGAGTCTGTGACAAAAATCGGACGACGTTTCGGGCGTTACGAGCTCGCGCAGCGCCTTTTCGGTCTTTTCGGGAACTTTGCTTTCCGACAGTCCGAGTCTGTTGCTGATGCGGATGCAATGCGTGTCTGCGACGATCGCGGGCTTTCCGTAAATGTCGCCGAGAATGAGATTGGCTATTTTCCGCCCAACGCCGGGGAGCGTCAGAAGATCGTCCATGTTGTCGGGCACTTTGCCGTCGAACCTTTCCATTATGATCTTTGAAAAATCGACGATGTTCGCCGCCTTGACTCTGTAAACCCCGCACGGGAACACGATCTTTTCAACATCGGCGTAATCAGCCGCCGCCATGTCGGCGCACGTCGGGAATTTTGCGAAAAGCTCCTCGCACACGATGTTCACCCGCGCGTCCGTACACTGCGCCGACAGCCGCCCCATCACGAGCAGCCGCCATGCGTCGCCCTCGTATTTCAGCGCGCACTCGGCGGCGGGATACCGCTCTTCAAGCGCCTTTTCGACGAGCATTGCCCGCGCTTTCTTATCTTTTTTCGTCATTTATTTCACCCAAATCGAACACGGAAGTTCCGAGATCGTATTTTAACATCCTGCAGAACAGCGCGAGCGGAAAGCCGACGACGTTATAGTAGTCGCCGTCGATCTTCTCGACGAACGCCGCCGCTTCGCCCTGAATCGCGTAAGAGCCGGCTTTTCCGCGCGGCTCGCCCGACGCGACGTATTTTTCGATATCGCGCTCCGATATCTCGGCAAATTTCACGTCCGTGCGAGCATAGTCGCACATTTCCGCGTCGCCGATGATAAGACAAAGCCCCGAATAAACGCTGTGCCACGAATCGGACAACATCCCGAGCGTCACCCTCGCGTCAAGATCGCTTTTCGGCTTGCCGATTATCATTTTGTCGTAGTAAACGACGGTGTCGCACGAAATTATCAGCGTGTCCGCTACGTCCTCGCCCTTCGAGATGAGCACGTCGCGCACCGACTCGCCCTTGAGCTTCGCCAGCGCCGTCACGTAGTCGCCGCACGGCATATCTTTTGAAATGTTTTCGTCGGCGTCACTCGGTATCACGTCGAATTTCAGTCCGAATTTTTCAAGCACTTCGCGGCGGCGCGGAGACGCGGACGCGAGGATTATCCTTTTTATGTTCATAACCTTTTGAACTTTCCGTATAGTGATTTTTTCTCTTTTGCCATCTGAATTATCATATCCACCGCGTCGGGCGTTTCATCGGTGAAGATGAAATGCGCGCCGAGCGCGTTTTTGTCAAAGTCCATCGCCTTGTCGCACATCCAGACGGGTACGCTGTTATATATCACGTTTTTGTGCGGCGGCTCGCGCGTAATGATAAATTCCGCGCCTGTGCGGTCAACAAGCGTTGTAAAACGATGCGTGTCGCAGTAGCGGCAGGCGTCGCTTTTGACGCCGACGACGTCCTTTATCGCACACTTGACCGTCGTCATCAGCGGCAGGCGGCCGTACATCACCGCCCCGTCGCAAAAATGCGCATAAGTCGGCGATATTTCCGGCGATGCGATGACATACCCTATCCCGGCAGAGCGCAAAACGTCCGCGCTCTGCGCGCTCACGACGTTGAAGCGAATATCACCGAAAAGCGTAAGCCCGCCGAGTATTTCCGTCTGCCACAGCGACGTTACGAGCGCCGCCGTCGCGCCGAGAGCCCTCGCTTTTCCGACCTTTGATATCACGTCCCCGCACTCGCTGTCAAACGTGACGGGCGGCATTGCAAATCCGATCTTTTCGTCTTTCGGCGCGAGTTTCAGATACTGATCGAGCGGGATGAAGATATTATCGAAATATTCCGTCGCCGCCTCGGTTATCGCGTCGGCGAACGCAAAATACGCCGTCTTTTTCGGACTCGACGTTCGCTTTTTCACGTCGGGAATTTTGCCCGTGCATTCCGTCGCATCGACGCGCGTGAGATTATCAAATAGCTTTGCCAACGCCGCGCGGCGCATTTCGTTGACTGCTTTGAGCGGCAGTCTTGCCCCGTCGCCGCTCGCCACGTCGACATTTTCGGCTTCAAATACCGTCGCGCCGCATTTGGACAGCGCCGTCCTTATCCGCTCCGCGTCGAGCGCGGGATAGTCGCCGTCGTATATTTCGGCTTCCGCCGTTGCCGTGACGCTCTCTCCGTCTCTTTCGGCGCACGCCGTCACCGAAGCAGGAACGCTCGAAAAATCGCCGAAAACACGTATCGGCAGGCGGTGTTTTTCGTATTTTGCGCTCTCCGTCGCCGCCGTCGTCTTTTTCTGTTCGTCAGTGCGAACGCCGAGCATATCCGAGCCGATTTTCGACGTGAAATACCCATCAGTAAATCCCGAGCGCGAAAAAAGGTCGGCAAGACAAACGATCTCGCTCTCGTCGGCGTTTCGTTCCTCGTCGAGCAAGGCGCGGTAAATCTTCGTAACGCCGTAAACATAGTCGGCACTCTTCATTCTGCCCTCGATCTTCAGAGACGCGACGCCGAGCGGAAGTATCTCCGTTATGTGCCCCGCGAGGCACGAATCTTTCAGACTCAGCGGATAGCACGAGGCGCATCTGTACGGCAAGCGGCACGGCTGGGCGCACTCGCCCCTGTTCCCGCTTCTTCCGCCGATGACGGAGCTCATCAGGCACTGACCCGAAAAGCTGACGCAAAGCGCGCCGTGAACGAATATCTCAGTTTCGATCGGCGACGTTTTACACAGTTGTATTAAATCATTTTTGCAGAGCTCGCGCGGCGCGACCATTCTCGAAAATCCGAGCTTTCCGAGCGCCCGCGCGGAATATGCGTTCTGCCCGCTCGCCTGCGTGCTTGCGTGGAGCACCGCCGACGGATACATCATCTTTATCGCCCGCGCGAGACCGAGGTCGGCGACGATGAACGCGTCCGCCCCGGCTTTCATAAGCTCTCCGACAAGCGACAAGGCGGGCATAAGCTCCCGCCCGTAAATCTCCGTATTTATCGTGATATTCGTCTTTACTCCGAGCGCACGGCATTTTCTGACCGCGTCAAAAAGCGAGACGTCGTCGAAGTTTTCCGCGCCGTGACGCGCGTTCAGCGTTTTCGCGCCGAAATAGACCGCGTCAGCTCCAGCCGCCAGAGCGGCGTCAAGCGCGTCGGGCGAGCCCGCCGGTGCGAGAAGCTCCGGCAGATTATTTTTCATCGTCCTTCATATCTTCGATCTGAAGGTGAAGTCTGTAGTTCTCGTCGAGCAGGTCGAGCGCGCAGACGATCGCCGCCTCGAGCTTCGACACGCCGAGGTTCGAGAATTCGAGTTTATTTATTCTTTTCGTCAGATCCTCGGCAAGTTTTTCGACGTACTCGTTGACGTTCGACGACGAAAGCGAAAGCTCCACTCCCGAAACCATGATCTTGTGTGAATTTTTGTCCATTTCTTTTTCCTCCGTGTATTTTACTTGTTGCATTGAAAGCAAAATTGGTGTATAATGTCTTTGATATATTAAATATACCATAAAATCATCACAAATGGAATGGAAAACCGAAAAATACTCAAAAAAATTTTTTAAGGATGAAAAAATGAGGGAAATAATACTGTGCAAATACGGCGAGATTGCGCTCAAAGGCGCGAACCGCGCCTTCTTCGAGACGCTGCTTCGCAAAAATCTCGCGCGCCGCGTGTCGAAATACGGAAAATTCAACATCTACTCGTTGCAGAGCACCGTCTACATCGAGCCGAAGGACGAGATGTGTGACATTTCGTCGGCGTATGAGGAAGCGAAAAACACATTCGGCGTCGTCGCCGTCAGCCGTGCTTATGAGATCGAAAAAGACATGGCGAAGATCCTCGCCGCCGTCGAGAATATCGTCCCCGATCTCGCCCGTTATAAGACGTTCAAAGTCGAGGCAAAGCGCTCGGATAAGTCGTTCCCGCTGACGTCCCCGGAGATCAGCCGCGACGTCGGCGCGGAAATACTCGAACAGACTCACGGGAAGATCGCCGTCGACGTTCACGAGCCGGACGTCACCGTCCGCGTCGAAATACGAGATAAAATGGCGTTCCTCGCCGCGGGACAGGAAAAAGCCGTCGGCGGAATGCCGGTCGGCTCGAACGGCAACGCCCTTCTGCTACTGTCAGGCGGCATTGACAGCCCCGTCGCGGGATACATGATGGCAAAACGCGGAGTCAGAGTCGAGGCGGTGCATTTCGAGAGCTTTCCGTATACGAGCGAGCGCGCCAGAATGAAAGTGCTGAAGCTCGCCGAAGAGATCGCCGAATACTGCGGCGACATCAAAGTACACATCATCTCCTTGACGCATATTCAGGAGGTCATGCGCGACACGATCGAAGAGGACTACTTCACTCTCCTGCTCCGCCGCTTTATGATGCGCCTTTCATGCCGCACGGCGGAAATGTTCGGATGCGACGCACTCGTGACGGGCGAATCGCTCGGTCAGGTCGCAAGCCAGACGATGAAAGCGCTCGGCGTGACGAATGTCGTCGCCGACCGCCCCGTTTTCCGTCCTCTCATCGGCATGGACAAGGAGGAGATCGTCGAACGCTCGCGCGACATCGGCACTTTCGACACATCCATTCTTCCCTACGAGGACTGCTGCACCGTATTCACCCCGCGACACCCGCGCACGCAGCCCGAGCTGTGCAAAGTGCTCGCAGAGGAAGAAAAGCTCGACGTTACGGCGCTCGAGGACGAGGCGTTCGGTACGATGTACACCGTCGCCGTCAAAAGAAAATAAACGTCCGAATTTTGATATTTACTTGACAAAGCAATTCACGAATGGTAAAATAAATAAGAATGAGGAAGTCGAGGTATCTTATGGCTGAAAGTGTAAAAGAAGCGCAGATAATACTGTTCACCTCCTGCAAGGGCGGCGTCGGCAAATCGACCGTATGCGCCAATCTCGCCATGAGCATGGCGACGATCGGACAGCGCGTTCTGCTCATCGACTGCGATTTCGGCAACAGATGCCTTGACATAATCACGGGACTCTCAAACGAAACGGTGTACGATATCGGCGACGTGCTGAGCCATCGCGTCGACGCGTTCCGCGCCGTCGTGACGGACAAGAGAAACGCAAATCTTTCTTTTGTCGCCGCGCCGTATGACTGGGACTTCCGCGTGTCTCCGGCTACGTTCCGCGCGACAGTTATGCTCTATGCAAAAAGCGGGAACTACGACTTCATCTTTCTCGATACGCCGGGCGGCGTTGGCGAGCCGCTCATCCTTGCCTCGAACGTGGCGGACACAGCGTATATAATCGTCTCGCCGACGAGGGCGGCAGTTCGCGCCGCCGACAGAACGGCGAGCTTTCTCGCCGCTCACGGAGTGCGCCGTATGCGCCTCATCGTCAATCAGATAGCAGGAAAAAGCACTGACGCCGCAAAACAAAACATAATCTCGATGATCGACGAGTCGCGCGTCAGACTGATCGGCGCCGTTCCGTATGAGCCGGAACTGATACGCGCCGGCGACACGGGGACTTTAACCGACGAGCTTTTGAGCGAGCCCGTCACCAGAGCTTTCGACAACATCGCGCGCCGCACGCTCGGAATGAGCGTCCCGCTTTTCTATAAGATAAGAAAACTGAAACGCGTCCACTGAAAACGGAGGATTTGAAATGGAAATCGCAATTATTGCAAACGATACAAAAAAAGATCTCGTCGCCCAGTTTTGCATAGCTTACTGCGGCGTGCTTGCAAAGCACAATATCTGCGCCACAAAAATGACGGGCAAAACCATTTCACAGGCGACGGGACTTGAAATAGAGGAGCTTCTCCCCGGCACACAGGGTGGCATCCAGCAGATCACCTCGCGCGTCACGTATAACGAGATCGACATCGTCATCTACCTGCGCGACGCCAACAGATCGATTGATTCGCTCATGCGCGACTACGCGCTGATCCGCGAGTGCGACGTCAACAACGTCCCGCTTGCGACCAACATCGCCACCGCGGAAACGCTGATATGCGCGCTCGACCGCGGCGACCTCGACTGGCGCGAGATCGTCAACCCGAAATCCGAATACAATCACCGCAAGCGCGAAAGAGAAAAAAATAAAAAATGATATAAAAAAGAGCCCGACGGGCTCTTTTTTCAAGGCGCTCTTTGCGCGGTGTGATTTTTAGCACTCGACCGTATTGACTGCCAAAAATTCACGATTTGTTCATATTTTATTCTTTTTGTCATAACAAATAAGGGGTAAAATGTGGTACGTACAGTGAAAATCAAAAAGAAGGGATCATCAAAATGAGCGAAAACATAAAAAAAGGCGGGATATCCGTTCAGACGGAGCACATATTCCCAATAATCAAAAAATGGCTTTATTCCGAAAAAGAGATATTTCTGCGCGAGATCGTGTCGAACTCTTGCGACGCGATTACGAAACTGAAACGCCTCACCTCTCTCGGTCAGGCCGATTTCTCCGGTGAGGACTTCCGCATCGACGTCAAAATAGACAAGGATGCGAAAACGCTCACCGTTTCCGATAACGGTATCGGCATGACAGCGGAAGAGCTTGAAAAATACATTTGCAGCATTGCCCTTTCGGGCGCGCTCGACTTCATTCAGAAATACGAGGGCGAAAACGAGGGCGGCAGCGGCATTATCGGTCATTTCGGACTCGGGTTCTACTCGTCGTTTATGGTAAGCGACAAGGTCGAGATCGTCACAAAGTCGTATACCGACGCGCCTTCCGTCCGCTGGACTTGCACCGAGGCGGGCGAATACGAGATCGAACCCGCGGAGCGCGACGGTCGCGGCACCGACGTCATAATGCACATCACCGACGAGGAAAAAGAATTCCTCGAACCGTACAAAATCCGCACCGTCCTTGAAAAATATTGCTCTTTCATGCCCGTCGACATCTACTACGACGACGGCGAGGAGCACAAGGACAAGGACGGCAACATCGTCCTTCCCGAGCCGCTCAATGACAAGAACCCTCTCTGGCTTCGCCAGCCCGGCGACTGCACGGACGAGGACTATAAATCGTTTTACCACAAGGTTTTCCGCGATTACAAGGATCCGCTCTTCTATATTCATATAAACGCGGATTATCCGCTCAACTTCAAGGGCATACTCTATTTCCCGAAACTCTCGAACGAGTATTCGTCGCTCGAAGGCGAGGTAAAGCTCTACTATAATCAGGTATTCGTCGCCGACAACGTAAAAGAGGTCATCCCCGAATATATGCTGATGCTTAAAGGCGTTCTCGACTGCCCCGAGCTTCCGCTCAACGTCTCGCGCAGCTACCTGCAAAACAGCGGTTACGTCGCAAAGCTTCAAGCGCACATATCGAAAAAAGTCGCCGACAAGCTCACCGGAATGCTGAACGGCGACCGCGAGGGATATGAAAAGATATGGGGCGACATCCGCATGTTCATCGAATACGGCTGCATCCGCGACGTGAAATTCCGTGAGAGAATGAAGGATTCGATGCTCCTGTGCCTGACCGACGACAAGTGCGTCACGCTCCCCGAATATCTCGAAAAAGCAAAGGAAAAGCACGAAAACACCGTCTACTATACGGTCGATAAAGTGGCGCAGGCGCAGTACGTTTCCATGTATAATTCGCAGGGCATCGACGTCTGCGTGCTCGACACGGTGATCGATTCGCAGTACATCACACAGCTCGAAGCCGACGGCGCGGGAGTTAAATTCCTCCGCGTTGACGCCGACGTCGCCTCCGCGATCAAGTCGGGCGACAAGGCAAAAAGCGACGACAAAGTCCGAGACGCGTTCAGAAAAGCATCCGGCAACAACAAGCTCGAGGTCAAATTCGAGTCGCTGATCGACGAAAAAACGCCCGTTATTATAAATACTTCGGAAGAAGATCGCCGATTTGCCGACATGATGCGCGTCTACGGTATGGGCGACGCGCCGCAAGAGGACAAGGCGACGCTCATCGTCAATGTCAAGAGCCCGCTCATTCAAAAGCTTCAGGAAAAGATCAAATCAAAAGACGACGGCGCGGACGTGCTGGCAAAGAGGATATGGCAGCTTGCGAC
>JAFXWT010000007.1 GCA_017542695.1 Clostridia bacterium | reverse complement strand
TCATCTTGTAAACACTCATAACTGCCGGAACATCTTTTAATTCAATACCACCACGTCTAGCCGCTTCAATCAAAAGCGACGGCGTATTTATGCGGACCGGAAGATACGTACCGTCCTTGAAATACTTTGCTTTTGCCCCTTCGAGGATTGTTCTGACGTCTTCCTTTGTGACGTCTGTAGGATCCTTTTCAGCCGCGGCCTGGAACCGCGCGTCGCTCGTTTTCATAATACTGCGGCGTTCTTCTTCATTTCCGGGTTCGTACTCTACGTATTTTACGCCGTTCCGGTCAAGCGCGTCTTTCAGTTCCAGGCTGGCGTTGGAAGGAATGACCGCCGTTGCGATCTCGTTCAGCATCACGGCGCGGCGTGGCTTCGCCTCGAAGTATTCCGTCGGCATTTCGGAAATATCCTTGACGAGCGCGGCGATTTTATCCACAGTTTCCATGTTGATATTCTGAAGGTGCGTAAACCCTTTCAGATACCGAAGCATACCTTCTTTGGTGTTGCTGGATCGGATCGCGTCAACGATACACTCCATCGCGTTATCCATAGCAATAAACTGATTGCTTTCGGATTTGTCGCGAATGTTCATGGCAATATCCGTCAAGCGCTTTCCGTATCCCGCCTGCAGTTCCTCGAAGTATTCCTGCTCTTCCAGGCGGAGACGGGCGGCGTCCTTTTTCAGATCCGCAATCGTTTTGTATTCCTTTGCGGAAGCCGACCAGATCCCTTGACCACCGAAAAACGCCGTTGAACCGTTATTCTGTTCGCGCATGACCCTGACAACGTTTTCCAGATTGTTTTCATAGTGCAGCGCTTCAAAGCTGCGGCGATCGCCGGACGGAGTAAAGAATTCCTTGTTGTTGCGAATACCGGATTTTTCTTCAACGCCCTTGAAAAGCTCGTCGATCCATGCGCGGTATTTCGCTTCATCAACCACGTCGCGGATCGCCTGATTGGTCGCTTCCGTATCGACTTCCGTCTTCACCGTATCGTTCGTTCCTTTTTCGAGATACGTCAAAGCGCCTCGGAGCAGTTTGTTCAGATCGGAGCGGGAAACGCCGGTCACGGCGTTCTTCACTTCTTCTTCGCTGAATCGGTACAGATCACGGAGCATATCGCCGTAGGCTTTTTCCAGTTCTGCGGCGTGATCCGTCAGAAACGCTTTCCGGTACATCGTAGGAGAACCGTCCTTCGGAACGGCGTACCCGCGGATGAATTCCTCTCCGAGCGAATCAATGAAATAACGGTACATCCGGACGTCTTCCGGATCTGCTTTCGTAACGGTTTCCCGCACAACGTCCTGAACGGAGTCTTTCCCCTGGGAGAGAAGATACACGTTCATCATATCCGTATCGTCGTACAGACGATTCAGCATTGCCTTTTCGCCGCCGTCACGGTTCAGCTGATCCTGCAGATCCTGTGCGTAGTTATACATCGGGCGAAGCGCGTCATAGCCGTATTTCCGCGCAAGGGTATAATACGTATTCCGGATCGCGTCCGCGTTCTTCTCGTTCGCCTTGTATTCGATCGTCGGATATACGGGAGACCAAACGTCTCCGCCGTACACTTTGTTTTCCCGCCGAGCCTGCGGATCGATCGTCTCTTTGTTGAAGATCAAACTGACGTCGCCGTACCGCGCGTGTCCCTGCTTCGCCTTGATAACGGCGATCGAAGGCATGGGAAGACCGCCGAGCTGAAGACTTTTCAGCAGCTCTTCCTGCGTCAGATTATGGATGGCAAGAAGATCTTTGGTTTCTTCGACTGGCTGATACCGGATATCGCTCTCCTCGGTATTGAACCGCTCGGACAGCGGGATCACGTTGCCATCATCGTCGTAGGTGACGGGGTCTGCGGATTTTACTTGATTTGAATCGAAGAGAATGTAAGAGTAAGAAAACTCTCCGTTGTCGTTGTCCTCAAATTGATTCTCGTACTTGATACTGTCATATCCTTTTCCTTCAAGGAAAGTGTATAGCTTCGCCAGATCGCGTTCCGCGTCGATCCCTTCGGAATAAGGCGAAAAACCAGAAAGAAAGGCGTCGTCCTCACCGGTTGCGACAATATCCTTCATATATCCGTCCATGGCGTATT
>JAFXWT010000083.1 GCA_017542695.1 Clostridia bacterium | reverse complement strand
GCGCTTGAAGTGGCCGATAATCAGATGAAATGGTACCATAATTTTGAACTTGAAATACCGACGTGGTACAAAGAAGTCTAATCTTATTATAATGGAATCAACAGCTCCGCTATTATAATGGAATCAACAGCTCCGCGTTCGCAGCACTGAAAGGTGTGTATCATTTTAGCGTTCTTTCTATGGGATATGTATCATTTACGCGCTCTTTCACAAAACAAAAGGATCGCCTTGTGCGGTCCTTTTGTTTTGGCGCTCCGTGAGGTACGTCAGCCGCGTCTGCGCGGTCGGCTCTCTGAAAATCGAGTAAAAAACGACCTGAACGGTCGTTTTTTGCCGATTTTTCATAACAAAGCAACCTTTTTCAGAAGCAAGGTTTTTCCTTGTGAGTGAAAAAGGTATGCGACTTATGCGTTCCGCCTTTGCGCCGACAGGCGTCGTTCGTATAATGAATTGTGAAAAAATAATGGATTTGTTGATGAAAGTACTTGAAATTTCGAAAAAACTATTTTATAATGAAAATATTACAATAAAATACCGCGTATAAGGACGATAATTGATGAAATTCATAAAAAAGCTTTCCAACGATTTGGTTTACGCGGGACTGACAAGAGAAGAGTTCCGTCGCGTAAAGCAATCCGTTAACGAGAAAAATCGAAGCAACATCGTCACTTGGTCGATCATTTTGGGGCTTTTCTGGGCGATCAGTATGTTTATTTACAGCGGCGCAAAGTATGACGCCGCCCGAATAGTATTCGCCATAGCTCTTGCGACGTGCGTTTTCTCGTTGCTTTGCGCGCTTCTGCTCGTAAAACGCGTCCCGTGGACGCTTCATCCCGTCATGTATTTTTTGCTGCTGTCATCTCTCGGAACGGGCGTTGCCCTGTCCCTTGTGCAGCCGACCGAAAGAATCGCCACAATAGTCGCCACTGCGATCATGGCTCCCGTGCTTTTCATTGACTCAACAATAACGATGATAGCGCTTGAAGTTGTCACGATCATAGCTTATGCCGTTTTGGGAAAAAACGTCCTCGCTCCCGACATTTACACATGGGGAGTGACGATCATGAGCATCTATTCCGTAGCCGGCGTGCTGATCGGTCACGAGATCAACAAGGCGCGTTTTGAAAGATACATCTTTGCGGAATCGGCGATCAATCTTGCGGACATTCAGAAAAAATACAACGAGGATCTTGAAAAAGAAGTTGCCGCCAAAACGGCGCACGTCGTCGCACTGCACAGTCAGCTGATCGTCGGAATAGCAACGATGATCGAGGGGCGCGACAATACGACGGGCGGCCACATACGCCGTACGAGCACGGGAGTGCGTATCCTCGTCGAAGAGATGAAACGCGGAGAAAACGCGCTTGGCTTGTCGGACGGTTTTTGCGAAAAGCTCATAGAAGCGGCGCCTTTGCATGACCTCGGAAAGATCACGGTAGAAGACGCTGTCCTTTGCAAACCGGGGCGCTACACGACGGAGGAGTTCAACAAAATGAAAACGCACGCCGCGGAAGGCGCGCGCATAATACACGATATATTAAAAGACAGCGACGACGATGAATTCCGCCGTATTGCCGAAAACGTCGCGCATTACCACCACGAGCGCATGGACGGTTCGGGATACCCGGACGGACTGAAAGGCGACGAGATACCGCTTGAAGCGCGGATAATGGCGATCGCCGACGTTTACGACGCGCTTGTCAGCAAACGGCAGTACAAGGAGTGTTATTCGTTCGAGGAAGCCAACCGGATCATTCTCGACGAAATGGGACCGCATTTTGACAAAGAACTGCAAAAGTATTACGTAGCGGCGCGCCCGCGGCTCGAAGCGTTTTATTT
>JAFXWT010000082.1 GCA_017542695.1 Clostridia bacterium | reverse complement strand
CATCCCGCGACGCCCGACGCCCCGGCTGCACGTTTACCGCAATAACCAAAAGCATACCTTTTCTACCGCTTCCCGCTTTACTCGTTGAAATTTCAACGCGTAACGGTAAGCGGTTGACCTTTTTGCGTAAGGAAAACGAGCGGGTACGGTGGCGAAGCAAAAGCTCCGCCATTATACCCGCTCTCGCAAAAAGGTCGTCGAGATTTGTGTGTCGCCAAAAGCAAGGTGCGAACAATTGTCGCTATTTTTCTCCAAATAGATCTTGAACTGACCGAAGTCCACTTGCGCTTCATAGCCCGGTGGCGTTTCCCCCCTGAATGACGTCGGGCGCTGCTCCGGTTTGACGTATCCGGTCTGCTCCCGAAGATCGTGGATATACCGGAAGAAAGTCGTTTTCCGGCAGTTGAAGTCCGGAAACTGATCCTTGACCCGATACATAATGTTGGTCGCCTGCGTCTGCGGGCAGATTTTCAGAATGTTCAGGATAAAAGCGCGGTGCTGTTCGAGATACGGGTGTTGTCGATGAGATACATCTCGAATGCGTCTTCGTCCATCCGCAGCCACTTGTTTGCGTTCGGTATCGAGATCCCTATCTTCTTTGCGATCGTCGTTGTCGGCACGCTCAGCGACTTCAAGTGCTTGAGCTCTAAAAACTGTTCTTTGGAAATCATCCATACCAAGTAAAAAATCCGTTGATACCCCAAAAAGATTAGCGAGCGGAGGTAAGAGCGATATATCCGGCATAGCAGTATTTGTTTCCCATCTGCTCACTGCTTGCGGAGAAATTGAGAGCAATTCGGCAAGTTGTTCCTGTGTCATCTCCGATTGTTTTCGGAATGTTTTGATTGTTTCACCAAATGACATTAGTCGAAACGTACAAAGAAAGTCAAAAGCAACAAGACTGAAAACACGTTGCAAAACAACTGAATATTTGAACGGTAAGTGTAAGATAGAGAGATAGTACCGCAACCGCGAGCCGAGATTTCCGCATAGGAACAGTGGTCGGGTTTACAGAGCAGGATAATATGACTATATCTTAATTACAACTTTCCCTTCAACTTTATGTTCGTCTATTTCTATTAAGGCACGACGTATTTCTTTGAAGTCGTACACTTTCCCGACGGACGGCGTAAGGTGTTTTTCGTTGAAAAAGACAAACATCTCGTCGATGATTTCTTGCGTAGGATAGTTTGAGAAAAAGCCCGTCAGATAACAACCGTTAGGTATCTCTTTAATGGGATCGAAACCGTCAAGCGTATAAACGCCGCCGAGTAGTCCCGTTTGGCAGACGATACCACCGCAATACAAGCATTTCAAAGAATCACGCAAGGTCTTCGGTCCGATGAGTTCCAATATCTTATTCGCTTTGACTTTGCCCGCGAGTTCGCCTTCATCCAAAACGATTTCGTCACACTCATTAAGAAGATAAAACTTGTCTTTTTTATAAGTTGTGCCGATTACCTTTGCTCCCAATGCTTTGGCTATTTTGATAGCGGCATAACCGAGCGCGCAAGTTGCTCCGCGAATAAGCAAAGTATCCTCTTTCGTTAATTGCAAGCATTCAAACAAAGAACCCCAAGCAGTAAAATAGGTTTCGGGAATTGCTCCCAAAAGTTCAAACGGCAAATCTGATTGTATTCTGAATACGTTTTTGCGTGGAAGAAGAACGTACTCGGCATAACTGCCGTTGAAACTTCTGCCCATACCGCCCATTAAAGCAATGACCTTTTCTCCTCTTTTTAAATCGGTATCACTTGGATTTTCCACGATTCCCACGCACTCAATGCCGGGGATAATAGGTTTTTTTATATAATCGTTTTTTATCTCGAATATCCGAAGCAGTTTTTCGCTGTGGTTAATGCCAAATGCTTTTACTTTTACCAAAACCCACCCCGATTGCAAAACGGGGATAGAGGTTTCGACAAGTTCGATTTCTTCGGATTTTGTAGATCTGTCTATTAGTACCGCTTTCATAATAACGTATCGCTCCTTCTGTGAATGATTTTCTTCCTGTCCTTTTGTACGCCCCTCGCATACTTGATTTCGGGATAACCGAATCCGACGATCAAAGGAATACAATGGTCTTTCGGAATGCCCGTCATTGCTCTCGCTTCGGGCGACAGTTCGTTCAACACCTCGGCAGAGTACGACATCACCACGGTGCCCAATCCGAATGCGTTGGCGATGATTTCAAAATAAGTATCGGCGATAATGCACTCGTTTTTGGCGTCTTCCGCCCACTTTCCCGTCACTCGTTTGTGCGCGATAAACAACTGCGGCGCGCCGTTGAAAAGAAGATCTCCTTTGCGTATCGTGTTTTCCGACGCTTTCATTTTTGAATAATAGAAATCAGAGAAAGAACTCGTATATATGCCGCGCTTTGCCAGTTCGTCCATTTTTTGATAGGCGACGCGACGAATTTCGTCTACGACTTCCACTTTGTCGATAACTGTATATTCCACGCTCATGGAGTTGCCGCCTGTTGGAACGCTCTCCATACAGGAAAGTATCCGATCAAGCGTTGCGGGATCGACGTTCTTATGCAAATATCGCCTGCAACTTCTGCGAAATTTTATCAGTTTTTCCATCTCATCGGCAATACAAGCGTCAGGCGGCAAAGTGGAGTTTTCTGGTTTCTTGCCGAAAATTGAAATTGCCCCCGTGGGGCATACCGCCAAACAGTGGTCGCAACGCCAACAACCGCGCCAACCGAAACGCTCGAAAGGCTTGATATACGGATAGCCGTCGTCATCATACAAAATGACTTGTCCGCTACATACGTTTTGGCACTTACCGCATTTAACACACTTGTTTTTATCCACCGTAAAACGGCATTTACAGGATATGTCTTCCATTATTTCACCTCGTACCAACATTCAGGATCGGGCGCGTACATATTGCCGCCGCTGTATCCGAAAGCAACTGCGGGACAACCTCTGCAAAACCGAAGCAACGGGCATTTCGCGCACTTCTCAAACTTTTCGTAAACGCGGTATTCGTCCATCTTCTCGCCCGTAAATAAATCGTATAAATCGTCAGTCAAGACATTGCCTACTTTGGATTCCATACGCCTGCAAGCATAGCAAGCCCCATCCGAAAGGATAGTAAAATGTGCGTTGCCGCAGTTGCACCCGCCGTAAACGATCTCATCATCGGGGTAGTCGTTCGGATCGAACTTGCCGTTTTCGTAATCATAAAGAGTCCACAAGTGATCTTTCTTTGAAAAATAGGTACTGCCACCCTTATACTCTTCAAACTTTTTGTCGCAAGCGGCGAGCATATCCCGATACTCAAAGGGGGAACAGCATACGTCTCGATCTTTGACAGAGGGACAGTACCGTGCAAAAGCGAAAATGTCTGCGTTTGCCTTGACAACTTCGTCCACGAGCAAAGGAATCTCTTTCACGTTCCACTTGCTGACCGTCGCCATGATCGCAACTTGTATTCCTGCGGACTGCAAAACAGGTATTTTCTCTATCGTTGCGTCGTAAGAGCCGACTTGACGGATTTTGTCGTGCGTTTCTTTGAGTCCGTCCAAAGAAAGTTGATATTTGACCACGCCGAGATCACGCATCCTCATTGCGTTCTCTCCGGTTATGTGAAAAGGATTGCCGAGTATCGCCGTGCGATAACCTTTTATATGTATTTTTTCAAGCAAATCCCAAAACTGCGGGTGCAAGATAGGATCGCCGCCCGTGATATACAGATAGGGTGTTCTTCCGCTCTTTTTCGCAAAAGTTTCTATATTCAATAAAACCTTATCCATATCGGAAAGGCTCATCATTTTGAATTTAGCATGACTACCCAAGGCATAGATATAGCAATGTTTACATCTTTGATCGCATTCTTCGGTGATATGCCATTGAAAAGAAAAATAACTCATTGTGAAAGTAAAGGCACACCGTTTCGGGTGTGCCTAACTCCTTTTAGATCACTTTTTGTCGGGGGCACCGCAGGCACTACCGCAAGCGCTCGGCGCTTCTTTCTTGTCTTCTGAGCCACAGGCGGACGGAGTTTGTTTATCTGCCGCTCCGCAAGCGCTCGGCGTTTCCTTCTTGTCTTCTGCGCCGCAAGCAGAGGCTGGTTTCTTATCTTCCGAACCACAAGCACTGCCGCAAGCGGCACTCGCTTGTTCCGCACCAAATAAGTTTTTCAAAGCCATTGTGATTACCTCCTTTCAGATTTGATTTAATTATATCATATTTTTTCTGTTTTTTCTCCAACAAATATGGACATTGTGTTGGAATTTTGATATAATGGAAGTACCGAATGACAAAAAGGAGTCAATATGGCTATTTACAAAAATGCAAGGATAAAGAAAAAGCAACAAATCATTGACGCATTTTGGGCGCTTTATAAGAAAAACAACTTTGAAAACGTAATGGACGTTAAGGAAATCACTGCTCTCGCAAAAATCAATCGTTCTACTTTTTACTATTATTATCAAGGCACACACGAAATACTCGACGAGATTATCGCTACGCTGAAAACGGCATTCGTCGCCATATTTTCTTCACCTTTGAGGAGAAACGGTGACTATAAAGAGTTCTATAAGGAACTGAACGATCTGTTTCGCACGTACAAGGAGTATCTTGTCCCTCTTGTCTGTGAATCCCGACATCCCGGATTTGCCAAGTGGTACAGGGATAACCAACGTGAAATGTTCAAAGACGATATAGGTCTTGACCATTACAGAACGGACAAACGAAAAAATCAGATTATAAACATCGCACTCTCCGGCATCATAGAAGAGCAAGTACAGACTTTCGGCTACGGCGAACTATCTGTTGATGAATCTTTTGACTTGGAGTTCGGCTTATTAAATGGCGGTTTGTTTAACACACTAAAAGAAAAATTTAATATCATTGCACATCAATAAACCCACTCAAACAACTTTATAATTTTGCCTACTCAAATAAAAGCCCAATAATTTGAGTATTAGGAAAATAAAGTAGGCAATCTTAATCTTTGCACGATATCTCCATAATTAGCACGATTTACCCCATAATTTACACGATGCCTTTTTAACGGAAAGCATAAAAAAGACCGGGGACAAACCAGGAAAACGGTTCATCCTCGATTAAATAACCAAAAATGGGCTTGTTTTGGGCTATTTACCTCTATTTTGGCATAAAAATACGGTAATTTCGTATCAAAATTACCGTACTTTTTTGTATAAGAGCGCGTAAATGATACATATATGAGGTAAAAACGCCTAAATGATACACGCTATGTCAATGATATTTCGATCGTTACATTCCCGTTGCCAAGCAGTTCCGCCATTTCCGCTGCGGTTTTGTCGGTAACGTGTCCGAGCCGTGTATATGCCCAAGAATTGGAACCGTAGAACACCACGATCTGATTTCCTGAATACAGCACGATATCTCCTGCGGCGGTCGTAGTCTGACTGTCGTTTCTCGGCAGACTTGTTCCAAGTGAGCCGACCTGCTCAAAGCCGCCGTACATTGACATTTGTACCGTCAGCGGTTTATCTTTTACCAGTTCTCTGAGCGCGGCGACGGATTCGTTATCTTCCCAGTCAACGGTGACCGTCGTGCTGCCGATCTTCATTGTCAACGTTTTCACTGCAGGTTCTTCCTCCGTTTCTTTGCTCGTTTCACTCTGCGTTTCTTCCGGTTTGCTTTCTGCCGGAGGTACAGTTGTTTCCGCCGTGGTTTGTTCATAGGCGTTTTGTGAAGTCGCTTCCGGTTGTGAAACGTCGTCCGATACCGGCGCTGTGTTCGGGTTGCCACAGGCGGAAAAACAGATCAGCAGAGTAAAAACGGTAATCACGACGGCAAAGATTTTATAAAAGCTTTTTCCCGAATTCATACGCTTCCTCCAGTTCGCTCAGGTGACTGCCTGCTTCGCCGGCGTCAGTGATCCCTCCGCAGAACAGCGATCCCGCAAGCTCCGCTTTCTCAAAACAATCCACCCAGCCCTGCAATCCGTTCACCGCTTTTTCGGGCGTAGTTTCTTCATCCTCCGCCGCGACCGAAAGCAGATACACCCGGCGGAACTTATAGTCGGACGGATACAGCGGATTCATCCTGTCGAGCAGCGTTTTCATCTGCCCACACATTTCGTAATAGTAGATTGGCGTAACGAACACGAGCGTGTCCGCGTTTTTCATCTTTTCCGCAATTTCGATCGCATCGTCCTTCTGTATGCATTTCTGCGTTTTCTGGCAGGCGAGACAGCCGATACAGTATTTAATCGTTTTGCCTTTGAGACTGATTTGTTCGACTTCGTGCCCAGCGTCTTTCGCTCCGGCGATCAGCCGCCCGGCGAGGATATCGGAATTGCTTTTTGCTCTCAGGCTGGTCGTGATTACTATTACCTTGCTCATTTCAAATTCTCCTTAATAAATGCTTCGATCTTGTCAAAGGGAATGATATCCGTCTGATCGTAGAGGTCTGTATGCGACGCGCCGGGGATGATATACAGCTCTTTGTTGTACGCGTATTTGCTATCCTTCACCATATCGGCGTAGGCGTCGCGGCTCATATAGCAGGAATGCGCCTTGTCGCCGTGGATCATCAGCACGGCGGAGCGGATCTCTTTCGCGTAGGTGAACAGCCGAGTATTCATAAGCGAAGTACCGGTGCTCGCCGTCCAGCCATCGTTTGAGTTCAGAGAACGGGGATGATAGCCGCGCGGCGTTTTGTAATACGCGTAGTAGTCCTTGACAAAGTACGGCGCGTCATCCGGCAGCGGATCGACCACCCCTCCGGCTCTGACGTATTCGCCTGTTTTGTAGTCCTGCGTCCGCTGCGCGTTGACAGCAATTCGCGCCTGATGCCGCGCTTCCTCGTTGTCGGCAGAGTCAAAGTATCCGTTGCCTGCCACGCGGGACATATCATACATGGTGGAGGTCACCGTCGCTTTCACTCTCGTATCGACGCAGGCGGTCTGTAAAGCCATACCGCCCCAGCCGCATATCCCGATGATGCCGATACGTTCGGGATCGACGTTTTCCTGTACGGACAGAAAATCGACCGCCGCCTGAAAATCCTCCACGTCGATATCCGGGGAATGCATCGCGCGGGGATAACCGCCCGATTCGCCGGTGAAAGACGGATCGAAAGCGATCGTCAGAAAGCCGCGCTCTGCCATCGTCTGAGCATAAAGTCCCGAGGACTGTTCCTTGCAAGCGCCGAAGGGTCCGCTGACGGCAATCGCGGGTAGTTTTCCTTCCGCATTTTTAGGCGTGTACATATCTGCAGCAAGTGTAATTCCGAAGTGATTAACAAAGGTCACTTTTTTATGATCGACCTTTTCGCTTTTCGGGAATACCTTGTCCCACTCCTGTGTGAGATTAAGATTTTCTGTTTTCATTGTGCTTTTTCCTCCAAAAAGGGTTGATTTATGTATTGTTTCGTGGTACAATCATATTGTAATACATAAACCTAACTTTATGTCAAGGTTTTTTCGTAAATTGGAGGAAAAATTTTTATGTATACCATCGGTCAAGTTTCGGAAATGTTCAATCTTCCTATTTCAACGCTGCGTTATTATGATAAAGAAGGTCTCTTTCCCGGGATGGAGAGGCAGTCCGGTATCCGTAAATTCAGCGAGCGCGAGCTGGAAGCGTTGCGCGTTATTGAATGCCTGAAAAAATCCGGGCTTGAAATCAAGGACATCAAGCAGTTTATGGCTTGGTGCGTCGAAGGGGCTTCAACTTATCCCAACCGCAAGGAACTGTTTGAAACAAGAAAATCGATCGTTGAAGCCGAGATGGTAAAACTTCAAAAAACGCTCGATATGCTGAACTTCAAATGTTGGTACTACGATACCGCTATTCACGACGGGAATGAAGAACGGCTGAACGAAATGCTCCCGGAAAAACTGCCTCCCGACATTCAAAAGTTGTATGATAATGCGCACAAATAAAAAAGGTCCTGTTTGTGTTAATTTTCTGTGTTTGGTGGTTCAAATCCTTCCATCCCGTATATTTTTGGCGTTCTTTGCAGAGCAAAGAAACGAAAATAGTACACCAGCATTTTTGCCCTGAAAACAGAAAAATCGGGCTCCGGAACAGCTGCGATGCTGCTCTGAAGCCCGTTTTTAAGCTCAAAAAGCCCGAAAAACCGCGAAAAACGCCAAAAGGGCGCAAAGAAACGCAATTTGCCTTGGTAGACAAATTGCGTTTCTTTAGTGGCGCCCTCTGAAGGACTCGAACCTTCGACCCCCTGATTAACAGTCAGATGCTCTAACCGACTGAGCTAAGAAGGCGTATTCAATTTTGCTTTGATTTTTGGTTACCGACAAGCCGTTTGGTGAGTAGCATTAACTACATCAGGAGACCCCCTGATTAACAGTCAGATGCTCTAACCAACTGAGCTAAGTAGGCATATAAAAATTTTTGTGTTTGCGCCGAAATATTTTCGGATTCTCTCCGTTGTAATCCTCCCCGTCAGTCCTAACCAACTGAGCTAAGTAGGCATATTAAAAAATTTGTGTTTG
>JAFXWT010000081.1 GCA_017542695.1 Clostridia bacterium | reverse complement strand
TTACAATATATTTTGCATTTTTTCAAGTATATAATTTTTTGAGAGAGTGAGGTGCGCCGATGGATATCAAATCTTTTCTGATAACGATCGAAAAATCGTTTATCGCAAAAGGCATGCCGTCGGAAACTGCGAGAGAACATACGCTTAAGATCGCGAGAAGCTTCGGCGAATCGGACAGACTGAGGATTCATGCACTCACGTCAAACGAGGAAGCCGTCGCTCTTGTGAAGCAATACATAAACTCTTCCGAACCTGAGCAGACGGATCCAGCCGAATGCGTCGCAAAGAGTAAAGAAGATAATGCTTCGCCTGCCGTCGATGAGGATATCAAGATAAGATCGAGGGGCGCGACAAAGGTAATTCAAAAGATCGAAAAGACTGACGAGAAAAGCGAGGAAGACCTCGCCTCCACCTTCAAAGTCGATTCCGTAATACCTAAAAAGACGCCCAAAGTCGAGCTTACCGAACGCGGTAAAGAGAACTACAAGAACTGGTTCATGTCAAAAGGGATAGGCTATACTGCTCTCGAGGCGCTCGTCGCCGTCGCCGCCGTTATCGTCTATATTTTGATCGCCGTACTCATCACCGCCCTCGTCGCGCTTCTCGTCTGCGTTGCCGTTGCCGGATGTATAGCCACTCTCGCGGGACTGATCTACGGGATCATCAAGCTTTTCTCCGTCACGCCGGAGGGGATATACGAGATAGGACTTGCTCTCATTATCCTCGGCGTCACGCTGGCAACAAGTATAGGTCTTTACAATCTTGCGATAAGGATCGTGCCTATACTGTGGAAACGTATCACCATATTTCTCAAAGAAAAGCGCGAACAGTACAGAGCTTTCCTTAACGACGTAAGAACGGAGTGTAACGAAAAATGAAAGCAATGTCGAAGCTCTTTCTTATTATCGCCGGCGCTCTGATCGTCGTCGGCGCGGTGCTCATGATCATCGGAGGATCGAACGCCAAAAAGCAGGGCATTCTTCTCTTTCCCGAAAAAGTTGACGGAAAATACGTTTACACAGTCGATCTTGAGGACAAGGACATTGAAAAGTTCACGATAGACGCAACGGATGCGGACGTGAAAGTCGTGACGGGCGAGCAAAAGGATTACGTCGAGTTCATCAATTTCAACGAGAATTACTATTCGATTTCGACTACCAACAAAATGGTCAGCTTTGAAGAAAGAGTCAGTCTCAGCACACTATTCTCATTCTGGGACGGCAGCTATACCTTCAAGGGTATGAGAAATCTTCTCAACCTCGGCGGCAGAGTCGAGGGACGTAAAGAAGTGATCATACACCTCAAGGACACCTCGCAGATAAACATATTCAGCTTCACGATCACGGACGGCGATATCACCGTTAACAACGCCGACAGCGGGACTGATTACCTGATCGCGATGAACAGCGGCAACGTCGTTATGAATAACGTGAAATCCACTTCAAAGCTTATGATCAACGGGAACGACTGCAAGGTATCTTTGAAATCCTGCGAATTCAGAAGCTTTGCGAGCGACATTGACAACGTCGATCTGACAGCGGAAATGAAAGGAGTCCATTCCTTCGAGTTTACGGGGAAAACCGGTAAATTCAAAGCCGCGATCGAAGCGGATATGCCGGAACATGAGATAAGGATCAATTCAGACAACCCGATAACCTTCAATTCACAGATCTTCAACGGCAGCTATACCGACAACAACAAACCTGCGAATTCTCAGGACTGCGTCATTATGCACGTCGACGGAGAATCCATAGATGTCACGGTAGATCTTACACTTCCGGATATTACTGATACAGAAGATACGGAGGCTCAATGAATTACGAATACAAAACGAGAGGCACCTGCTCGACAAAAATTGATTTCGAGATTGAAGACGGAAAACTCAGAAACGTCGTCTTTACGAACGGCTGCAACGGAAACCTGAAAGCGATATCCAAACTCGTTGAAGGAATGGACGCAGAGCGCGTCATAGAACTGCTTGACGGCAACACATGCGGTATGAAGAACACCTCTTGCGCAGATCAGCTTTCGAAAGCCGTGAAAGCGGCTCTTGATTCACAAAAATAAACAAGGAGAGACAAATGTACAGTCTTTTTGCAAACGGCAGAAAATTCGAAGTCCGCGTCATTGACGAAGGGATTTTCAGATTCAGAATGGCGGAAAATTCGGATTTCACCGAAAGCCTTCTCTCAAGATATAATATTTTGAAAGAGGGAGGAGAGATAGAAGCCGAT
>JAFXWT010000080.1 GCA_017542695.1 Clostridia bacterium | reverse complement strand
CTTTATTTATCAGCAAACTTGCAAAGGTATGACGAAGGTCGTGAAATCGAATATGTTTCATATTGTGTTTTTTTAGCAGATCAGAGAACCGCTGTGTCACATGACTCGGTTTAATAAGATTGCCAAGTCCGTCAGTACATACATACTCTATGGCTTGTTTACGTTGCTCTGGACTATATTTGGATTTTGGTTGATTGAATTTGTCAACATTGCCACAGGCTTGATACTCCCGATACCGCAGATACAACATTCCTCTAGATGGATACCCCAATTCGCTTATTACCGCATGGATGCTTAGATCGTATTGGATCAATAATTCGACCGCTCGTTTCCTTTCTTCTACTGTATATTTAGCCACCGTTTTTATCTCCTGTTCCTATATTTGGTCCAAGATTTCGTCCGCATCCCCATTCAGTAAGGAAATATAAAACAACCCACACGAATATGCTTATAGCAAAACAGAGGACGCAACATAGTTGCGCCCTCTGTTCATGCTTCGGCATATGCCTTCTTCTGAAGATCGAACATTCTGGCGTATTCCCCGTCGTTCTTCATAAGCTCGGTATGCGTTCCGTACTCCATTATTTTTCCGTTTTCAAACAGCGCGATTTTATCGGCTACCGTTGATGACGACAGACGGTGAGAAATGAATATCGTCGTTTTCTTTGCGGCGATACGGAAATAACTGTCGTATATCTCGCTTTCCGCTTTGGGATCGAGCGCGGCAGTTGGCTCGTCGAGGATGAGAATAGGCGAATTTTTATATACGGCTCTTGCTATGGCAAGCTTTTGTCCCTCGCCTCCCGATAGCTCAACGCCGTTTGAGTCAAAGCTTCTCGTAAGATACGTATCTGCTCCGTTTGGAAGACGGCTTATAAGCGTGCCGAGTCCGATATCACAGAGCAGTAGCTCTACATTATTTTTCGCACGTCCCATTGAGACGTTTTCTCCAATCGTAAATGCGAGATTTTGATAATCCTGAAAAACTGCCGCAATGAGCTTGTTATACTCCTCATCGCCGATATTTTCTATATCGACTCCGCCTATCGTTATGCGTCCCTTGGTGGGCTTATAGAAGCGGCAGAGGAGTTTTATAAACGTGGATTTTCCTGCGCCGTTTTTGCCGACGACGGAAAGCTTTTCTCCGGCCGGTATTCGGATATTTATATTTTCAAGAACGTATTTTTCTGTGTTCGGATACTTGAACGATACGTTTTCAAATACGATGTCGAGTCCTGCCGGCATCGTATCGGACGACTCATAATGCTTTTTATCGCCAGCAAGCGCGTCAAAATCCGAAAGATAAAGCTGCTGACGGTTATATTCTCCGATTTCTCCGACTATTGCGGAAAGCGTTGAGGTAAGAACGGTTACTGCCGAAAAATACATTGTGAAATCTGCAATGCCGATAAATCCGTCGATAACTCTTGACGAAAGAACGGCGAGTATCACAAACGACTGCACCGCCATGATAACTGCGGATATACATTCAAACAGCGCGCCTCTGCCGAAATCTCCGTATTGCATACGCAACATTTTCTCGCGGTATCCGCTTATCTTTGTCATGAACCAATCTCCGATGTTGTTGATGCGCAGCTCCTTGGCCGCACCGGGATTAAAATATGCGACATTACTCAGATAATCTCCTACTCTGTCGTTTGCCGCGTATTCCTTGCGGCGCTTTTTGTTATGGCGATACGTAAGATATACGAACAGTATCTTTATAAGCAGAACTATTCCTACTGTGATGATAAAGATTATGTCAAGACTTGTGATAATTGCAGAAAGTCCTGCTATGGTGATGATATTTGATATGATGCTTTGCAGAATGCCAAGCGCTCCTATGGTTTGTGAAACGTTGTTTGCCATTGCTAGCTTGTCGCTGAAATTGGCACCCTCCATGCTTTCAAGCGGAAGAGCCATTGTGAGCTCTCCTGCCTTTTTCTGTATCTTTTTTGAAAATCTTTCAATGTAAAAAGTGCTTTTATTGCCAAAAAACGACTGCAGCCCTTTGATGACAAGCATAATGGCTATGTAAAGGAGAATATTTACCGCGATTTTCCTATATGCGCCACCGCTTTCGAGCTGTTCTATAAAAAGCTTTGGAAAATACACGCAAAATACGGTTAAAACGGAGGCAAGAAGCATTTGCGGAATTGAAAATGCTAAATAGCACGGTTCGTATTTGCCGATGAGAGCGAAAATGCCGAAGGATTCGGCGAGCTTATTTTTTTTGCTTTTCATGCCTTTGCCCCCTTATCCTCGTAGTATTTTGACTGCGAATGATATAGCTCGGCATAAAATCCGTTTTTCTCTATCAGCTCCGTGTGCGAGCCCTGCTCGATTACCGAGCCTTTGTCGATAACCGCAATGCTGTCGCAGAAAAGCGTTGAAGAAAGGCGGTGAGAAATAAATATCGTTGTTTTTCCCTTGGCTGTTTCGCCGAGACGTGAAAACAGCTCGTATTCCGCTATTGCGTCAAGCGCGCTTGACGGCTCGTCAAGGATAAGAATTGCCGCATCCCTGTATATTGCTCTTGCCATTGCGAGCTTTTGTCCCTCACCGCCGGAAAACTCAATGCCTTTGTCGTCAAGATCGCGATAAATTGACGTGTCGATGCCGTTTGGAAGTGAAGCTGTTTTTTCACGGAGACCGCTTTTTTCAATGCTGTCGTATAATTTTTTCTCGTTATATTCTCCGTCAAACACGAGGTTTTCCCGGACGCTGTATGCAAACAGGGCAAAGTCCTGAAGGACTACTCCGAGATATTTTGAATACTGACTGTACGGTATTTCCCAAATGTCAATGCCGCCGAGCATGATTTTACCCTCGGTAGGTTTATATAGTCTTAGAATAAGCTTTATGAGCGTTGTTTTTCCTGAGCCGTTAAGTCCTACTATGCCAAGCTTCTTTTCAGGCTTTATTTCAAGATTTATATTTTTAAGTGTGTCAGATGCCGAACCGGGATAGCAGAACGATACGTTTTCAAATTTCAGCGAGGCACGGCGCATATCGATATTGACCTTCGGCAGGCTGTTGCTGTCTTTTATCGAGCAGTTGTTTTTCAGCGTTTCTTCGTATTCCCGGTAAATTTCAGCAGCTTTGAGCGCGTTGTTTACCATGCCGAGGCTTTTGAACAGGGAGAGAAGCGCCGAGGTGAAAAGTGTTGTTGAGGCGAGCATTACAGAATATTCTGCAATACCGATATTGCCTGAAACGACCTGATATGTAAAATACAGATACATCACTGCAGCCTGAATGCACGAAAGCAGAACGCTTAGCAGATTTACTCCGAGCTTTTTTCGGAGAAGCTTCTTTAATTTTTTTATCTGCGCCGAAAAGGCTGAGTCGTATTTTTTGTCTATAAATTCGCCGGCGTTGTTTATTCGTATTTCTTTTGCAAATTTATATTTTGTCATTACGTCGTAAAGATATTTCAGCTTGCGGTCGTCCTCAACGCGCTCATTTTTGAAATCATAGTCGCATTTTTGCGTGTACGTTGTGAGCCATATGAGAATGGACGAGATCAGAAGCACGATAACGATAAATATCGGACTCAAAAGCGAAAAAATAGAGATGAGTCCTATCAGCTGAACGAGATAATTCAGGCTGCTTCCCACGTGATTCAGCGAAAAGGCAGGATGCGCCATCATGGATTTTCTTTTCAGGTTAAGCACTTTTCTGTCCTGAACGTAGTGATAGTCTATATCTATGCAGTCACGCATATAACCATACTGCAAAACATTGCTTGCCTTTCGCATTGCGTTGTTTTCAAGCAGGGTGAGTACTTGATTTATAAGTGTTACCGCAAGATTTGCCGAAAGGTAAATTATGATAACGGTGAACACCTCTTTTTTCGATTTTCCGCTTGTGAGCGCGTCGATAACAACTCCGAGTCCGATTACACCGATAAGCGATATAAGCGCGGTGAATATGTTTCGGCAGAGCGTTGACACGAGAAAAGAGCGCGCCATCTGCCACGATTTGCGGAAATAATAGATGAGATTTTTGAGTTTTGTTTTCGTATTCATAACGTCTCCATTTTATAGTTAATCGGTGAAGTAAGAAATAATACGATCTATTAATTTATCCTGATCGTTCAAATCATCAAGCACATACATATCAACACCTAACTTTGATTTTATTTCATTTTTGAGATATTCTGCTTTTTGCTGAGATATTTTAATTCGCTTGTTTTGCATTACAGTCCAGTTTTCGTCAACATCATATGGAAAACACACCGTCGCAATCACATTCCCATCGGTAAGACTTTCCGAAGCATAAATCGTTTGCTTAATATATTCAATGCTATCAAAGGGATTGATACAAAGGAGCATAGCATCCGGTTTAATTGCTTGTAATACAATCTGATGATATAAAGGATAGTTTTGTATATTGTTATCGTTATATGTAACAACAGCATTTTGAGACCCTGTTAAAATTATATCAACATCCTTCTGTGATATATAATATATCATTTGATTTATTTTGGCAAGGGTGTTATATAAATTCAAATTAACTGTAGAATTATATCCACAAGGAAACACGCCGTCCATACCAAAAAGTAAGGAAGAAGGTTCTGTACCAATTTGACCAATTTTATATCCTAATCTACTTAATTTCCTTTTCAGAATTAGTTGTAGTGTAAATTTACCTTGACGAGAGCTGGTTCCCACAATTGATAATATCGGTTTATCTGTTTTATAAAGTTTTCCATAATTATTTGGAACATCATCGTTATTTATGTAGGGAAAATAAAACTTGTTATCATCAGTAGAAAAATGATTTAACGGATCAAAGGAATAAACAACTTTTCCTCTTTTATGTGCTTCTTCCAAAAGTTTATCTTTAAAATTTGTTTTTGTCAATTGCTCCAATTCATCTGTATGACCAATTATCATAGAATCAAAGCTATCCCAATCAATTGTATTAATATCATAAATATATTTTTGATTGTTACTCCATTTGATTATATCACATATCCTCTTCCCCGTCTGCCCTGTTTCCCTATAGGAATAATAAGCAATTATTTCAGTACCCAATAAATCCTCATTGCATGCAACCGAATGTATTTCTTTGTTAAATGGGAAGACGACACTTTTTTTCATAATCGGCATTTGGGGATTCACCCCTGCTAAATATTGAGATTTCCTTTTGTAAAATATTTTATCTAATGATACTTTTTTGGCTTTTTGCTTTACCAATTCAGCAGTTACTAATGCACAAGAAAAGCTATTTCCTTTCACAAGAGTCATCTTTCCATCATTCCAAGGGACTCGCACAAACTCAGATTTGCATAATATATCAACTATTCCATAGTCCAGATATTGTATTTTGCCCGGTCCATTACCACTATCCACCCCGACAACATGTTCTAAAGCGGCAGGAAAAGATACCGCCCCCTCATTATCATATGCAGCAACGACAATACAATTCTTTTCAAAAAAAGCATTACAAATGTTTTGCATACGTAAAACGCTTCCACAACAAACTATGCCTGAACTAATATTTATAAAATCAAAGTCTTCATTATTATAAATATATTCTAATATTTGTACAAAATCTTCGTATTCCAACAAATGCTCTTTAGAGTAAATTTTTATATTTACTATCTCTATTCCGCACTCGATATTATTTAATGAATTTTGGAGTAAATAGTATATTGCCGTTCCATGACCTATGTCATCCTCATAATCTTTGCTGACGGCAATATGGCCATTTTTTTCTGTATTTATGGAATACCCTTTTATGTTATATTTTCTCAAACTATCATGTTGAATCATGACACCACTGTCTAAAATACCTATCCTAATACTCATTTAAGCACTCCTTTTGACTTTATAAAGATAGCCTACTCAAAATACTTAAGTAGGCCATCTTTAATAATTTCTTTGATTAACAGTTACAGTTTCCGTTGCCAGCTGCAGAATTAACAATGCATTCGTTCGTACCGCCATAAAGAGTCATGTTCTTTTTTTCCTTCTTCATGGGCTTCTTGAGTTTTTTCATATTCTCACCTCTTTTCAATAATTTATTAATAAACTCGAATAACGAGGTTATTTCTCCGAATTCTTTTGTTTTTGAAATTTTTCGATTAAAACAACCAAGTTTTTGAAAGATGAAAAGGTGTCAATAACTAAATATTCATCAGAAAACTCAATGTCAAAGTTTTTTTCAATTGATATAACTATAGAAATAAATTGTATTGAACTTGCTATAAAATCTCGAAGATCAATATCTGAATCTACCTCAAGATCGCTAATGTTCACATAAATACCTGCATCTTCAAAACATTGCGACAATTTTTTCATGTCTATCATAAATTTCATCTCCCTTTTTGGAATTCATACTTTTATTAATTCCAATGGATAATTTTTATCTAATATTTTCAACGATATACCTAAATAATTTTTAGTATATGGGCAACCACTATTTTTATCATTTGGGCAAGGCGTACCCATACATACGGGTGCAAAAAAGCAGTCGTAAAATGATTTACAATTATTAATATCAACAATATTAGAATAGTACTTTTGATTTATATCCATTTTCCCTTCATTAATCGTGCCAACTTGCGTACCTGATTTTTCAAAATCAACTGTACATTTATGAACATTTCCGTTGGAACGAATCAAAAATTGATTACGTTTTCCAGCGTAACATGATCCGTTTCCTGGATAAAATAAACCAAAACTAAGTCTTCCGGAAAATTCCGAATTCAACAATTTATCATAAATTATCTGCAATTCATCAAGATTATCAATAATTTTAGGCAACAGCAAATTACTTGCTTTTCCCATCCAATTTCCTACTTTGTGAAAATCAAACATAAATCTATCGTCATTCGCACATATAGTATTTATTGTACTGATATATTCATCCAAGTTTTCGAAAATTTCACTTGTTATATTACTTCTTATTAAAATTTCAAAGTCTTTTCTATTATTTTCATGTATGCTACATAGATTTTCAACAATTTTATCATATGTACCACAATTATTCAACGTAACTCTCTGCTGATCGTGAATAGATTTTATGCCATCAATTGTTATCTGATAACTTTTGATATTCAAATCTAAAAGTTCATTAAAAATATCCTGTTTCAGCAAATATCCATTCGTCGTTATACCAGATGAATATGGAATTCGATTGTATTTGCATATGTTCATAAGTTTTTTTGATAAATATCTAATACAGTCAATTGCCATCAACGGCTCTCCGCCAAACCATGAAATATGAAGTCCTGTGTATTTATGAATATTTTGTCTTACAAAGTCAATAATATTTTTTTGAACATCGCCAGACATAGCACCATGATTAAATGATTCATAACAATATTTACATCTAAAATTACACTTTTCCGTAGGGTTAATATGTAATGTCAAATTTGTAGGAGAAATATTTGATAGAAAATTTTCATATAATTTATTATTTTCATCGTCAAATGCATCTACTATAATTCCCTTATCAAGTAATATAGTTATAAAATCCATATGATTCTCAATATCATTAAAATAATATTGCACCCTTTCTATATCCGAAAACTCCGCTGACAATTTACATAAACTTCTTTTTCCGACCAATGTGTTGTACAATAGAAGTTCATTTTTTGAATTAATCGTATAAAAAGTGAATCGTGATAATTTATACATACCTTCTCCTTACCAAAACGGTGATGCATTGGTTGTTATATAAGAATACTTCCTTGTTTTACAATAATCAATACAATAATGTTCCGGATATAATAGCACATTTTCTGCCGAATCTATTGTCATATTATATTTATAAAAACTTAAAAATCTAAACATAAAAAGATTTTTTTCCAAATAACGTCTGGTATCAAGTGCGGCAGACTTGTTTTTGGATATAAATTTCACCTTGTCTCCGGACACCATATTATTTCTAATTTCCATTAGATTTAACAGCATCCCTTTTGAATCAAAATATAAATAGTCAAAAGAAATATCTACGGCAACCCATTTTTTTAGTTTCTTCAGATATACCTCTGTAACACAGTGACACTCTTGATCATCTATATCCATAGACAAACATCCAACCCATCTAGACTTAAAGCCGCATGCCATAAGTAACTGTGAAAAAACAAAAGATTTGTACCGACAATTTAATTCATCACCGTTTCTATTAGCCATCTCAATAATACTTAAATAATTAAGATGGTCATATTTACGTTCAGACAACGTATTTCCTCTACATGTCAAAACTTCTTTCGCCATATTTTTCAAATAACAAAGTCTTTCAATTTCATCATCGATACAAGAAAAAAATTTTAAGTCAAAATATTTTTCAATTTTTTCATAATCATTAAAATGAGAAACAAGCTCATAGTATATTTGCTTATTCAAATCAATATGTGAAAAATCAGGGTACAATTGTAACTGAGATAAATAATTCATAATTCATAATATATTAATTCCCATTAGAAGTATACGGTTCTATAAGCTCGATATAAAGAAAAGTCATCTTTATATTCTTTAAAATTGTGATGTCGCAATGTCTATATATTGGTCAATCAAAATTTTTTCTTGTTCATTTACCAATCTGATTCTATCGAAATCCTCCGCAATATCTGGTGTCGTTTTACATGAAAGTACCTTTTTTATAATTTTCATGAATATAAAATGATTTTTTTGGTTAATCAATTTATACTCTTCAAAAAAGTCTTTTTTATTAATAAGATGATTGTTCATTACATATTTCATATAACTTAAAATCACATCTTTGTGTTCAATAATAGCTCGCATACGGATTAAATTCACCCCAGTATATTGCATTTCACGCAAGGAGCGTTCTACACCTTCATACCCAAAAATATTGTTCATATAATCATCATGATCTGGATAGGCATTTTTGGATTGAACATAACAGTCCAACAATTTCAATGAACGTTCAAAATCAAATTCAAAGGTAAGACCTTGCTTTGCTTTTATAAAATTTATTCGATTGGTAACCGTTACCTTTGCCAAAGAATTCAAATATTCACCTGATATAACTTCAGATGTCCCAAAAATCCCCATAGCGTTATAATCCAACATTAAAAAAGTATCTTTTTCGAAATCATAGCCATATATCATCACAATATTATTTGAATCAGGCTTTCCGTACCGCGCGGTATGGGATAAATAAGATTCATTTACATTATGTAAAACATAATGCCCTTTCTCTAAAAACTCAATAATCAAATTCTTTATTTCTATTGAATTTTTATAATTCTCATTATTCAAGTCGTGTACTTGAATAACATCAAACCAATCATTATAACGAAAAAGTTGCTTAATATCCAAAAAGTTATTATCCAGATGAAAATCTAAATATTCTCTTCGTATATTTTCTTTTCCATTATGTAAACATAAATAATTTGATATCACATATTTTTCAAAGTCAGGATAAGCAGTCCCCATAATATTTAGCAAATATCCATGTATGCGATAACATCTTATCATAGGAGAGGCATTTATGGGTAAACTTATAAATCTACGATCTACCATAATTCATCTTCTCATATATCTTACAAAATTCTTTTTACAATTTCATAATATCACAGCATTTATAATTTGTCAAGTATATTTTGTCACAAGCAATATTGACGGAACGATATTTGTATGATATAGTAGATTCGACCAATTAAGCGCTTAAATGAGGGTAAAAGAAAAAATGATACAAACAAACGATATTGAGGAGAACCTCAAACGAGGGATTCTCGAAATGCTCATTCTGAAAATGCTGTCTCACGAGGATATGTACGGCTATCAGATGATTAGTGAAATGAATATACGAGGAAAGGGGTTGATTAACATCAAAGAGGGGTCTTTGTACGGACCTCTATATCGACTTATCGGCAAAAACTATATTTCCGAAGACAAAGTTCTTGTCGGAAAACGAAGAACCCGTGTATATTATCATCTTGAACCGTTCGGAGTCGAATATCTGAATACGATGATCGAGGTATACGCAGAGGTTACAGAGGGTGTAAATCTGATTATGAATTATTCTGAGGAAGGAGAAACGAATGAAAAAAGCAATCAATAAAGACATTAGGAAATATTGTGCTGAGATTAGGAAATTGCTCACCTGTTCGAGTAATATAAAGTTTGCATTCATATCGGAACTCAAAAACAGAATTTATGAATATATTGAGTAACATCCGGGTGAAGAGATAACAATCTCCGACATCGAAAATCAATTTGGTAAACCTGGAAATATTGCACTGTCCTTTGCATCAACGGAAGATATGCAATACCTACATGGAAAAGCAAAGAAGTACATATTTTACAAGGTTTTATCTGTCGTTCTTTTGCTGACGCTTATTCTTGCTGTGTATATATTAGCAGATGTTATAATCAATGAGCATACAATTATCGTTACAAACGACTTTATATAAGAATAGGATGTTGACACCAGTTGCATACAAAGATTAAACTGACTTAGTTGTATTACAACAATACAAATACTATGTTTTGCAATGTAAACAAAACATAAAAACACCAAATCACCTCTCAACATATGAGTTTGTTATTGAAGTTTTTGATTCTTAATATTTCTAATTGTATAGATACCACAATTCGACAAAATTATGCAAAAAATACTTCTTTTTTTAAAAAAACACCAAAACCTAAACACTTTCGTTGAAAAAGAATGAAAAGTATAACGGACCTATAATCATATATGACGTTTTTTGTGTTACGCGAAAAACCAAGATTATTGCTTGGTTTTACGTTTTTTCAATACTTTATTCTTTTTTTGTTCTAAAAGTTTTTTGACCTAAAGTTCTAAAATCTAAACTTCGTTTTTTATTTTCAAACAAAAACCGAGCAAAAAAATAGATTTGGAAGTTTGAATCCAAAATGTCGTATTCCCTCACGGACTTGCGATTTTCTAAAGAGTGTTGGTGCATAACCCATAGAAAATTAGAGAACAAAAAAATAGCCTTTTTTCGTATAAAAATGCTCAGTTCTAAGAATAGTTCTAAAACTCGTTGACAAAAATGCTCCAAAATGATATATAAATAAAAACCAAGACGACGTCTGTTTTTTATCTTTTTTTCGAGCAAAAGATGCGAAAAGATTGGACAAACGCTTGGTTTTTGCGATCGGTTGGGTTATTCTATATTCCACTTAACACTTCTTAATGGACTTGTCTACAAACTTCGAAAAACATCTCGAAATCAGGTAGCACGCAAGTGCTCGTGGGTTCGAATCCCACCGCTTCCGCCAAAAATATCCGCACCGCCTTTGCGGTGCGGATATTTTTTTAGTTCAAGAAAGGTGGGATTCGAAAGGCGGCTCTTGGCAAAGACCTGAATGGTCTTTGCAACCGCCGTGGGTAGAATCCCACCGCTTCCGCCAAAAGCAAAAATGCTTTCGGCGGGGTGTCATTTTATAACAGTCACAAAACGATCCGATCAATTCGCAAACAAAAACTGATTTTCAATTTCAGATAATTTCGGAATCACATATGCATCATTACCGTTTTCTGTCGCATTTGAAAAGTTATAAACCGAAAAGTATCCGTCAACGGTTGTCTTATTGCTCGGCATTAAATCTTTCCATAATCTTGAATTCGGTAAAATATCATATTTACAGTTTTCTTTAATCGAACTTTCACGCGCGTAATTGGTATATACGTTTATTACATTCAAGTTTTCTTCGTCGAGCATAACATATTCGGCGCGATTATATTCGCCGTTGCTTTTTGTTTCGGAAAGCGTAAATATATATGTCGGAAGTGAAAAATGTGTCGTATCGTATACAGGCGAATTGAATATTCCGTTGTATTCTATTTTGAACTCTTTTAACTTGTCGGAAAAATCGGAAAAGGCGTCTCGCTCAAGATGATAAACAAAATATATCACATACTCATCCCACGCAAAAAGCGAATCGTGATAGAAATAATATTCCGTCATTTCATCCGGGGCTTCTCTCGGAAATGCGCAAAAATATGAGCCGTAATGGTATTCTCCGAATCCCAACGCAAGTTCTTCGTCGTAACTGTCGGCGTATGTTTCGTAGATTTTGGCGAATTCTTTTTTGTCTTTTGTTGAATAAGAACTGTACACGCAAGATGTCAACGAAAAACAAATGATTATTACGATAATCAAAGAAATAACTTTTTTCATTTTTCCCACCTTCCATAATGTTTTTTAATATCAAGTTATTTAGTCATTGAAGATATAGTTATGTCATCATTATACCATAAACATAAAAATGTGTCAACTTTATAATATGACTGTTTTTGAGCACGTGGGTAGAATCCCACCGCTTCCGCCACTCCGCATCTCACTGTGCACGCAAAATGAACAAAAATCGGCATACATTGCATATTTATTCAGCAAAAATGTATAAAAATGAATTTTTATTCAAAAATGCTTGACAAATGCGCGATTTTGCTGTATAATCATGCCATCGAAGCAAAGAAACGGAGAAAAACCATGAAATCAATTCTTACAAAAATCATTTGCGCCGCGCTTTCCTTAATAATAATTGCGGGAATATTCGCATCGTGCGGCAAAACGGCGGACTCATCAGAAGAGATCGCCAAGATGCAGACGTCGATCGAGGCGCTTGAAAAAGACTACGGCGCGATCAACGCAAAGCTCGACAAGCTTCTGTCGTCGGCGGAAGAAACGTCGGGGGACGAAACAGTCTCTTCAAAAAAGACTCTCGACAAAGAATATGCCGCCGAGTGTTATGAAAAGATCAAGTATATCGACAATGTGCTCAGCAACCGCGATTGCCTGAAAGGCGAAAACTTCAAGCTCGCACAGAAATGGATAACGTGGAAGCTCATGTGCGCGGGATACGCGGAAGAAGAAATTGTATTCGAGCCGTTCACGTTCACCAAGTATTACAAAGCGTCGGCGGACCTTTCGACAGAGCTTTCGGCGACAAAATCGTATGAAACCGACGGCAAGCTATATGTAAAGAACGGAAGAAACTACACGGAGTCGGAGACGGGCGATTACGTAAAAGTCACAATCACGACGGAAAACATCGTCGTAACGAAAAAGGGCGCGTCCGACAAGCAGATAATCGTCGGGGCGCACTATGACGGCGACGGAACCGGTGACAACGGATCGGGCATTGCGCTCGCTCTTACGACAGCGGAAAAACTCATCGACGTCGACACGGCGTACACGATAGTGTTTATCTTCTTCAGTGCCGAGGAATACGGCTGCTACGGATCGACGGCTTACGCGAACGCGATGAGCGATGAAGAGGTCGCAAAAACGCTTTACATGATCAATATGGATTCGCTCATCTGCGGCGACTATGCGTGCCTCTACGGCGGCGTTCAGGACAACGCGAACAAGACGGTCACGGACACCGAAGCATACGACAACGCGGTCAAGGTCGCGGAGTCGCTCGGGATCAAGTTCGAGACGAACCCGTGGACATGGGAAAATCCCGCGCCGGGATACGACGTTCCCGACTATGCTTCGCCGTCGACCGGCGACTGGAGCGATCACCTCGGATTCAAGAAAAAAGGTATCAAATATCTGTATTTTGAGGCGACGAACTGGTTTATCCCCGGTCCGTATGAAGAATACGACGGCTACGGAGAAACGTATCTCATCGGTATGCTCATGAACACGCCGAACGACTACCTCGAATACATAGAAAAGTATTTCCCTGGCAGACCGATGGAGCATCTTTACAAATTTTCGGCGCTGCTGAACGCGCTCGTGACACAGGAAAACATAGATTTCTGATAATTGTGTTGTCATCCGAAACAAAAAAACGGCTTTTGCCGTTTTTTTGTTTCGGATGCGGTTGCTTTTTGCGGGGAAAAGATAAAAACCTCTGTCGGAGATCGACAGAGGTATTTCGTTATTTGACCTTGCGGAACGTGTATACAACGGGCGGCGCGTCGCAGACCATCAGGTGCGCGGCGATCGTGTCGCCGAGGTATTCCATTCTGTAAAAATATCCGACACAGTCCTTCGACGGATCGGTATCGATCACTCGGTACGGGTCGTTTGACGATTTGTATTTCACGACGTGGATCTTTATCTTTTCACCGTTCATTTCAAGCGTGTCGCCCTTGAATACGATCTTATGGTATCCGTCGTCATGCCACTCGCCACGAAGCCGTTTCAATACTTCGCCGTCGACGATATCGACGTTTCCGTAGCACGAGTTTTCCGTTTTCTCCATCTTTGTGACGCTCTTTCCCGTTATGGGAAAATCCTCTTCAAAGAAGAGCACGCCGCCGTCATAGTGAATGTCGGTCACAGTTGCGTAGTCGGATGGCGCGCCATTGTAGCGCATTCCATTTTGAGCGAGGCGGAGCGTTATGACTTCGCCGCACTGCTGTGCTTTGAACTTCGTTTTGAGCACGACGCCGCCGCGCCAGAGGACAGTCAGTTTGTCTTTTTTGATCTCGATGCGCGAGCCGACGACTCCGCGCTCTTCCCATGCGCCGTCAAGCGCGCGTCTTATTTCACCGTCTTTCATTTGTGTCTCCTTATTCAAAACTTTCAAAAACATTGTAAATCAATAGCAAATGATATCATCTTCAACAATTCTTATTATATCATTAGAGACATCCTTGATATCCAATAAATAAGCAACATTCAAGCGAGGGTTAAAAAAACCTATTTTGGTTATATTCTTAAAAATATCTTGCCCCGAATGTTGCCCCATAATCCAATACATAAGAAGTTGCAACGTGTTTTTTCCATTCGGTTTGTTTTTTGAAACCTTAAAATCCCAAAGCGTATCTGAAGTTAAAAAATCGCCATCGCCGGCATCAACTGTTTCTGTATACCCACCAAAATCTCTTCCAAATATCAATTCTTTAATTTTCTTAAAAAGCCCTTTTTTGTCGCTTTCAGGACTTCTGAAATCAAACCCATCTTTCGTAATTGGTCCGTATTTTTCAAAAAAAGATATGCCTCGCTTGACAAATGTTTGTATGTTTTGAATTGTTGGAGTATCAGGATATGTTTCTTTATATGTTTTTGATCTCATCGCCGCAAATGCGTTTCTATACCAAACATCAAATGTGGCTAATTTACACGCGAAAATAATAGATTCATCGTCAATTCCCTTGATTCTTTCCAAGAAAGATATTGCCGTTTCAACCGAATCTCTATTTCCAAAATTTTCTGCGGATATAGCACCTCTTAAAGATATCTCAAAAGCTTTTGTAATGTCATTATCCAAACAAAACCTTGTCATATAGTCAACAACAAGCCCCACAACGGCCGGATGTATATT
>JAFXWT010000079.1 GCA_017542695.1 Clostridia bacterium | reverse complement strand
GTGGTTTTTAAGTATTATCGCGTCGTTATCAAACAGATTATGCTCCATATCGAGCCTTTGATCTTCACGCAGCGCAAACGGCTCGTAAGCGTCAAGGAAGAAACAGTCCTCGCTGAACACGGCTTTCTCCGGTGCGGCGTCTTTGCAGAAATACAGCGCGTAATCTTCAAAAACGTGACCGTTATCAAGCGGGAGGTTTATGCCGGGATGCCCGCCCAAACCGAAATACATAGTTTTTTTGCCCGTGTTTTCGACCCCGTACGTTACGTAAAGCGCGTCGTTTTTTATCTCAAAAGTTACTATATACACAAAATCGAACTGATAAATTTTAAGCGTTTCATCGTTGCTTTTCAGCGCAAAAGACGCGGCAGCTTCAGTCACGCTTTCCGGCTCAAGCACGCTGTTTTTTACAAATCCGTGTATGTCGAGCGGATATTGCCGACCGTCATATATATACGTTTTCTGCCACAGCCGCCCGACGTACGGAAACAGGTTAGGCGAGCGGTCTTTCCAGTATTTTTCATCGCCCTGCCATAATATCTCGGTCTGCCCGCATTTAAGCGATAACAGCTCCGCTCCGCGAGACGATATTTCGGCGGATAAAATATCGTTTTGTATTTTATATGTTTTCACGTTATTTTACTATCCTTTGACGTATTGATAGAGGGGATGATATTTTTATGAGATCGTTCGCGTTCGGGAATCCCTGATACCCGCCGTCGCGGATTTCAATCGGGCGCTGCTCAACACTCTTCGCCGTGCTTATTTTCGCAAAACTAAGCGCGGTCACGCGTCCGGCAAAACGATCTCGCCGTCCGAACAGCGGACCGTGATCTCCGGCGTCGCTCCGGAGTTCCAATGCGGGAGCTTCTCAATTTCTTCCCACTCGGCGGCGGTCCCGGCGAAATTGATCAGGGTAAGGTCTCTGCAGTCCGCGAACGCGTTTTCACCGATCCTCTTCAGACTTGCCGGCAGATCGGCTTCTCTGAGCCAGTCGCAGTATTTGAAGGCGTCGAAACCGATCTCCGTTACGCCCTCCGGAACTGGAGCCTTATACATAAATTTGCAGCCGAAGCAGGCGTAGTCGCCGATCTTCGTCATACCGTCAAGGAAAGAGAAGGTCGTCGTCGGATTTGAAGGCGGATAGAAGACAAGTTCGGTCTTATCCTTGGTGTAAAGAATCTTCCCCTCGTCCGAGTAATAGTTCTTATTGTTCTCATCGACGGTCAGATGCTTCAGCGCGGTGCAGTTCAAAAAAGCTGTCGGAGGGATGTTTTCGACGTCGGCTGAAAAAACGAACTGGGTTATGTTTTTTGCGCAGACAAACGCGTACGGAGCGATATCCGTCACGCCGTCCGGAATGTTGTAGAACGTGTAGGGCTTGCCCGCGGGAAACCAGACGATCCTCTTTCCGTCCTTTGAATAGACCACTCCGTCAATGTCCTTGAGCGCGCCGTTGCCGTCGCCCACCTCCACCACCATAAGGCTGTAGTCGTACCAGAAAGCGCCGTCGGCGACGGTCTCCACGCCGTCGGGAAGATCGAATTTGAGAAGCCCGGTGAGGGAGCAGTGATCGGCGGGATAGCAGACCAGCGTTTTCCCGTCCCCGGAGTAAAGCACGCCGTCGACGGATCTCAGATACGGATTATCGACGTCGACTTCGATCTGCGTAAGCCCGATCTTC
>JAFXWT010000078.1 GCA_017542695.1 Clostridia bacterium | reverse complement strand
TATCAACGAGCCTTTTCGCCGTTTCCACACTTGAATGTTGAGCGACGTACACAGCGATCGAACGAAGATCTTCTTTAGCGGTGTCCGTAAATTTGACCTTGCACTTCATTTTTCAAAAGTCTCCAAATCGGAAAGTATCTCGTCAAAAACCGAATCTGCGTCATGGACTCTTCCGAGCTTGATATCGTCCAGCGCCTGCGCGAGATGTGCATAAACCGCGATCTTTGCTTCAAGTTCAGATATATATTCTTGCTGTTCTCTGTAAGCTTCGTGACTGATTATTACAGTATCTTCTTTTCCGTTGACTGTTATGGCAACCGGAGACTCCCGTGTAAGTGCGGATATTTGTGCGTAATTGTTTCTTATGTCCTTTGACGGACGAATGGAAATAGTATTGTTCATTTTACCGCCTCCTTGGTAGTCATATTATATCACAATTATACCACGATGTCAATGATATTATTCATTTTTTAACGTTTAGACCGCTATAATAAGATATCATCATCGCAAGAAATATGATGCATATACATATAATCGGCAATACTCCCGCCTTAAACATGACCGCCGCGACGATACACGGTATCGTCATCCAAAGACACATTTTAGAGGTAAAACCGAACGATCTGTAAGCCGCTTTATATTTTGCCGCCATTTCTCCCTCGTCGCTCGCCCCGTCCCAGTCCTTGTCAGCCGAAAAGCCGATAAAGACGCCTCGCTTTTCCGGCATGACCTTTTTACGAAGCGCGAAAAGCATACACTGAAGCACGAGCGTCAGCAGAGCCCCGGCAAGAAAAATCGCCAAAGAAACCGTAAAAACGATCCTTTTCTGATTTTCAGCTATGTAATCCTGCGTTGATATTGCGAAAGAAACCGAAAACAGTATCACGCTGATGACAAACGATGATAAAGATATCGCCTCGGACGTTGTGATACGGCGGTCAAATTCCGTTTGTGCGTCGTCTTCATCAATGGTTTCGGAAAGCTTTTTTGCTCTTATATATTTAAGTAACGCCAAAGTCAGCAATACGACATTCAAAACTCCCATAACGACGGGAACGATATATGCGAGCGTCGGCAAAAAGTCTCTTATCCGTTCGTTTGCCGCGTCGGCGCGCTGACCCCCGATCGAATATCCGAGAACGACCGCAGCCGCTAAAGCGACCGAGATAAAAACTACGTTTTTTACAGAATTTTTCATTTTGAATCCTCCTCATAAACGAAAATATCCTCTACTCTGCAAGTACAAACGCGCGCGATCTTCAGCGCCAAAGTGACCGACGGAGAATAATCTCCCCTTTCGATCTGACTTATCGTCTGTCTCGACACGCCGACAAGCGCTCCCATCTCCTGCTGATTCACTCCGAGACGCGCCCTGTACTCCTTCAAATGATTGTAAAGCGGCATCATATCCTCCGTTTGGCACTATTTTGACAACTATCGATTGCATTATGACAACTTTACTTGTCATTATTGAGTATACCACCGTTATTCGGATTTGTCAACAACTATTTTAAAAAATCTCGTCTGATTT
>JAFXWT010000077.1 GCA_017542695.1 Clostridia bacterium | reverse complement strand
GAGGACAAATGAAACAACAGGCGACGTTTCGGGCTTTATCACGACCGAAAAAGGAGTGATCTCCGTCGCCGTTGACAGAAAAAACGGCGTCTGCCGCGTTCGTTTTCCAAACGGCGTCAACGCCGAGATCGTATTTGACGGTAAGGTGATACGGGAATAATATCACTCGGATATTTCCGGCTTTTCCTCGCTTTCGGGTTTGTCTGAACTCTTTTTCCGAGCGCCCGCAAAGAGCGTCGCAATAACGCCGAAAAGCATCACACATCCCCATGTTATGATTATTCCGCTCCAACCGAAATTATCCATTATAGTTGCGAAAAGCACGTTTGAAATCGCCGCGGCAACGTATCCCGTGCTGTCCATGACTCCGTTTGCGGACGAAACTTTCCCCGTTTTTCCGAGACTCGGGATGTAAATGCTCCACAGCGTTGAAGTGGCAAAGCTCGTCGCCATAAGAGCGATGATAAAGATGATTATATTCAACCAAGCGTTTCTGACAAAGAACATAACTCCGTAAAGCGCCGTTGCGACAATGAACATCACGCGCACGAGCTTCACGTCGTTTTCCTTGAACAGCTTGAACACGGGAATGCAGAACAAAAGGCAGAACGCTTTAGCGAACGAGATCACCGAAAACAGCACTCCCGAAACGTTGGACTCAAAACCAAGATACTCCGAAATATAAGTCGGTATCCAGAAATTTATTGATGTCGCCGATATTTCTATCACCATGCCGATAAGCAGGAATATCGGGAATTTTTCGATCCTGAACACTCCGAGAATGTCGATCTTGACTTTCTCGCCTTTTGTGTGAGACGCCTGTTTTATCACGCCTCGCTTTTCAAGCGCCGTCAGGAAAACGAAACCGAATACGGCCATCGCATACGATATCGCGCCCGAAACGAAAAATGCCGTGTTCCATCTCATCCACAAAGCGAACAACCCCGCGACAAATGAGCCGAAGAACGACATGAACGAAAGCGCGACGCAGATCACGCGCGCATATTGCGGCAGCGTGTTTTCGGAAATGACCTTCGTAAGCGGACCGCGGAGCATGCTGAGTCCAATGCCGAGCGCGACAAAGCACGCGATCCCGACGGCTGTCGCCTGACTGAATCCGAAAACAGTCGTCGCCGTTCCTGACAGCATAAGACCGATAAAAACCATATATTTCGGCTTTATGTAGTCGCCGAGCGTGCCGTTGACGAGCTGCCCCGCCGCATACGAGATCATATACACAGATGACAGCAGCGCAACGCCCTGCTTGTCAAAAAGTCCCGTTTCAAGCATTTGCGGCGTGAAAACGCCGAGCACATTGCGCAAATAATAGCACGCCAAATATGTAAACACGCACACAAAACCTATCCTGAATGCGTTTTTGAGTTCAATATTATTCTTTTTCATGGAAATCCTCTTTCATACCCTGATATTTTAATCCCGGCGCTCCGTTTTGTCAATATTAAAAGAAATATTTATTTTCAAAAAAACTATATCATTTCCGGTGATTTTTTGTTATAATGATACTGACCGAGAAAAATGCGGAGGAAAGATGACTTTTTTATCCGAGATAATGAAAATCGGCGGCGTCGACTTCTGCGAAAACGCGCCGCTTGACATACATTCAACGATGCGCGTCGGAGGAATGGCGCGCCTTGCCGCGTTTCCGAAGAGCGTCGACGCGCTGTGCGAGTTGCTTTGCTTTCTTGTCAAAAAAGAAATAAAGCACTTCGTCGCGGGAAACGCGTCGAATACGATATTTCCCGACGGTGAATATAACGGTGTTGTCGTTTTTATGAAAAATCTCAAAAAAGTGTCCGTTTCAGGTTCGGATATCACGGCCGAATGTGGAGTAAATTTAATTTACCTTTCGGAGATTGCAAAGGAAAAATCGTTGTCCGGAGCCGAGTTTTTATGCGGCATCCCCGGAACCGTAGGCGGGGCGGTATATATGAACGCGGGCGCGCTCGGGTATTCCGTGTCCGACATTGTTTTGTCAAGTAAATTATATTTACCTCAAAAAAATATATTTGAGATCGGCAGATATGCGCACTGCTTTGCCTTTCGTGAAAGCGTCTTGCGGCATAACGGTGCGGTGCTTCTGTCAACAACGTTCCGACTTGAACACGGCGACAAGCAAAAAATAAGCGACACGATGAACGAAATGAGAAAGAAACGTTCATCATCCCAACCGCTCGACAAGCCGAGCGCCGGAAGCGTATTTTTGCCCGTAGGCGACATTCCTGCGTGGAAATATATTGACGGAGCGGGACTTCGCGGTGCATCGGTCGGCGGTGCGCGCGTTTCAGATAAACACGCGGGATTCATTATAAATACGGGCGGCGCGACCGCGAGCGACGTCAGGTCGCTCGTCAAACACATACAAAACGCCGTTTACGAAAAATACGGCGTTGAGCTCAAAACCGAAATCATATTTGTTGAGTAAAGGCGGTGTGAATATGTCGTTTTCATCAGAAACGAAAGCTTCATCATCTCAGATGCCGAAGCACGACGACGAATGCGTCGCAATGCTTTACGGGATGCTGATGTTTTCTCATTCTTTTTCCGAAAACGAAATATCGTTCAGAACGGAAACTGCCGAGGTATCCGATATACTCTGCGGTCTTTTGCTCGGAGTTCTCGACATAATGGCAACGCCTAAAATGAGCAAGAAAGGCGGCGGCGTGATATATAAGATCGCCGTCACGGATAAGTTCGACCTTGAAAAGATAAGATCAAATTTCGCCGCTTACGGCTACTCAAAAACCGATCGTTCCCTGCTCACGCTGCCGCGTGACGAGGTTGCGTTCCTTCGCGGCGCATTCCTGTCTTGCGGATATCTCAACTCGCCCGACAAGCCGTACAGACTTGAATTTACAGTCAGAGACCCTGACCTCGCCGTCGAGCTCGCGCTCATCTTGTCGAGACAAATCAACGTAATGCCGAAGCTCTCGGTCAGAAAAACAAACCAGATCGTGTATTACAGAGAAAGCAACCTCATCGTTGACTTTCTCAATCTCATCGGGCAAAGCGCGGCAGCTTTTGTGATCCTCAACAGCCAGATCGAGCGCGATATCAGGAACAATATAAACAGGCAAAACAATTTCGACATTGCAAACATCGGCAAAAAAACCGAGGCGAGCATGGCTCAAACAGAAGCTATCGAGTGGCTCATATCGTCGGGTGAGTTCGAGAAGCTTCCCATCGGGCTGAAAACGACGGCGAAACTCCGTCTCGATCACCCCGACGCTTCGCTCGAAGCGATAGGCGGTATGTCAGACCCGCCGATCTCCAAATCTCAGGTCAGCAAACGTCTTTCGCAGATAATCGAAACATACAAAAGCAAATCGAAAGGATAAAAGATGTTCTGTCACCTTCATCTTCACAGCGAGTACAGTCTGCTTGACGGCGCATGCCGTATAAGCGAGATACCGAAACTCGCAAAAGAATATGGGCAAAGCGCGGCAGCTTTTGTGATCCT
>JAFXWT010000006.1 GCA_017542695.1 Clostridia bacterium | reverse complement strand
TGAGCAAAATTCGCAGTTGTGATAGCAGCCGCGCCCCGTTTCAACAAGAGATACGGGCAGATATTTCTTCATCTTATCGGCATAAATGCTTCTGTCAGGCATTTTGTAGGTAATACAAGCGCCACCGTCATAGCGTTTTTTCAAAGCACCAGATTCAAGGTCGGCAAGGACTTCCAATATGATACGGTCAGCATTGCCAACCATTATTGCATCGGCGTGCTCGGTCGCTTCTTCCGGGCAGAGGGTTACATGATAACCGCCCATAATGACCTTTTTGCCGCGCATCTGAAATTCGGACGCGATAAAATACGCGCGCCTAGCGGTATAAGTCTCAACCGTTATAAAAACGATATCGGCATCGGTGTCGTAATTGATCCTTTCAATTCTATCATCGAAAAACTCACGCTTAATTTTGTCTGGAATCATAGAATTCAAAACCGCTATGGTAAGCGGCTCCATCAGCCAACTTCGCAGGTATTTTTGACCTGTTTTTTTGCCGATAGCGGGAAGTATAAAGGTTATTTTCACCTTTTTTTCCTCCATCCATTTTTATCATACGGGGTGATAAACAGAATCATCACACTTTTTTCACCTCCGGGATATCCGAATTGTCACTCATAACATCCGCACCAAATATTGTAAATTCTTTTGCGTATTTTCTGTATCCGACATTGACAAGCATATAGAGGCTTTTCATCGTCTTGGGCTTGGTGAGATCTAGGCGCTTCCAGATATTTTTCCACGAATAGGCCTCCTTCCAAGCCCACGCGATTCCCGCTTCAAGATCTTCTTTCGTCATTTGTTTGGGCTGAAAAACACAATGTTCCACGTCATACATGGCAAAATCGTGCTCAACGATACGCCCCTCGGCTTCAAGCTCCCGGTAGAACTCGGTTCCGGGAAAAGGAGTGATGATGGAAAAACGAGGCAGGTCTATTTTTGCGTCAATGCAAAGCTCAACGGTGCGCTTGAATACGTCGGGACCGTCCTCATCAGCGCCAAACGCAAAGCACCCCATAACCATAATGCCCTTGCGGTGAAGCTTATCCATCAGTGCCTTGTATTCCTCAACGTGATTGACGCCCTTGTTTATGCCCGCCTGGGTTTCCTGATTGACCGATTCAAAGCCAACAAGAATGCCCTTGCAACCGCTTTTCTCAAACAGATCAAGAAGCTCGTCATTGTGACCGATGGCAGTAGTAGTCAGACCCATCCACCACTTTTTCAGCGGGATCATAGCGGTAAACAGCTCTTTTGCATATCTCACGTCAGCAATCAGATTAACGTCGGGAAAAACAACCTCTTTGCCCTTAAAGGATCTGATTTCGGCTATAACGTCTTCAACGGGACGGGTGATGACCCTCCTGCCGAAGGCGGCGGGATACGCACAGAACGTGCAGGAGTGATTGCACCCTCTTACCGCTTCAACTGTATTGAGCGTTATATATTTTTTCTTGTTTAGCAGATCCTTGCGAGGCAGCGGTCGATTCGCTATATCAGTACATCCGTTTCCGTAATAAATCTGCTTGAGACTGCCGTTTTTGATATCAAGAAGTGCCTCGGGAAAGGTTTTCTCGCCGAGTCCTACCAAAACGGCATCGGCGTGTGCCGCCGCTTCTTGGGGCATCAAAGTCGGGTGAACACCACCGAGAAGCACGGTCTTGCCAAGACTTCTGAAGTAATCGGCAAATTTGTAACATCTTGACGAGGTGCCGGTGATACAAGTAATAGCGATGACATCGGCGTCGAGATCAAGCGGAATTGCCTCGGCTGTTTCATCATATATCACCGCCTCGGCTTCAAGCTCCTTCGGAATCAAGGCGGCAAGAAGTGCCAGAGTGATGGGGGCATAGTGAAGCCCCTTGTGAAACATACCGTTATATCTGTGCATTGCACCCGCAGGCGAAAGTAATGCTATTTTCATAGAAAGCTCCTTTCGTGGGTTATACGATCGGAATAAACGAGGAGACTGCCATCATAATAACAGCTATGGCAACAAATGCAATCATTATTTTATTGCCAGAGCATTTGCCAAGCAATAGCCCTTTCTTTGGCTTTTTGACGGCATTTAAATAAGCAGGAAGAACAACGATAACGAGAATGATCGAGAGTGCACCTGCACCGATCTGAACGTAATCAAGAATGGCAAGCGGAAGAAGTACAGAGATAAGCAATGCGGGGACAGTTGCGATGAACCAGGAAATCCTCATGGAGAGTCCGAATTGTCCTCTGATCACATCCGAGAAAGCGAATCCACTTGACCAAAAGGACGTAAACATGGCAAGTAATACCAGGATCGAGCAAAGAATCCTTACGAGCGGATTTCCAATACTTTGGGCAAGACCGATGGTAGCGATCTCGGTAACCGTTTCAGAACCAATAATAACCGCTACGGTAAAAACTATTGTAATCAGCGCATTGAGGGTAAGACCGCCAATAACAGCTTTGCCCGTCTGCTCCTTTTTTT
>JAFXWT010000076.1 GCA_017542695.1 Clostridia bacterium | reverse complement strand
GCGAATGATAGTTTCTCGCCGTTGCGTCTCTGATAAGAAGTTTGAGACGCTCGGTCTTCATGACGAGCATATTGAGGCATACCTCCGCCTCGCCCTCAAAATCGCGCGGATAGTTGAGGATACCGTGGACTCTGCCCTCGGCGTCAGCTTCCATTATAACGCAGTTGGACGCTCTCTCTTTTGACAGCGTCATCTTCTTGACAGCGAGAGTGATGTCGGCACCGGACGATGCGTGATAGTCGATCATGCTGTTGAGGTCGATGTTGCAGATGACGTCGCAGTCGGCGAGGACAACGAATTCGTCTTTTATCTTCGAGATGGAATAGTTGACGCCTTTGAGAGCTTCAAGACGGGAAAGGCCCGCGTTCTGTCCGCCGTATGAATATGGCGCGATGTTCGGAGGGAGCATTTTGATACCGCCCGAACGGCGCGCAAGATCCCAGTCTTTACCGGAGCCGATATGGTCCATAAGAGACAGATAATTGTTGTTTGTGATCACGCTGATATTGTAAACATTCGAGTTCACCATATTCGCAAGCGTGAAGTCGATAAATCTGTACCTGCATCCGAACGGGACCGACGCCGTCGTCCTCGCGCTCGTAAGCTCCGGCATATTGTTATCGTGTACGTTTGAGAAGATAATTCCTGCAGCAGACATTATTGCTCCTCCTTCACGGCAGCGCCGTCAAAGTATTTTTTATCGGCCATAGCGCCGTCCGGGACGACCGTTTCATCGGGAAGGACGAGCCCTCCGGCGACCACCGCCACCTTTGTACCCTCCGCCTTCGCCTTGCCGATCACGCATCCGCGTCCGACCGTGACGTTGCTGTCGATGATGCTGTAATTTACGGTACTTCCCTCGCCTATCACGACGTCTGCCATTATAACGGAATCCTTGATGAGCGCTCCCTTTTCGACCCTGACGCCGCTTGACAGGACGGAATTCTCAACGACGCCCTCTATATTGCAGCCTTCCGTGACGAGCGAATTGATGACTCTCGCGTTGTCGCCCATTCTGTGCGGAGGCTTGGAGTCGTGTCTCGAAAAGATCCTGAAATCGCGGTCCCGCAGACTGAACACGGGATTGGATCCGGGCAGATCCATATTCGCTTCCCAAAGGCTGTGTATCGTTCCGGCGTCTTTCCAGTAACCCTTGAAAGGATATGCGAAAAGGCGAAGACCGTCACGCAGCATGGCGGGTATGACGTCCTTTCCGAAGTCGTTGGAGGAATTCGGGTTCTTTTCGTCCTCGATGAGATACTTTTCAAGTACGCTCTTTGTGAAAATGTAGATGCCCATTGAAGCCTTGTTGCTCTTGGGGTGAGCCGGCTTTTCCTCGAACTCGACGATCTTGAGGTTCTCGTCCGTGTTCATGATGCCGAAGCGCGACGCTTCCTCGATCGGGACTTCAAGCACGGCGATCGTCGCGTCGGCGCCGGACGCCTTGTGAGCCTTCAGCATAAGGCTGTAATCCATTTTATAGATATGGTCTCCCGAAAGGACGAGGACGTACTCGGGGTCGTATCTGTTTATAAAATCAAGGTTTTGATAAATGGCGTTC